>PFCS01000042.1:51537-102892 GCA_002772895.1 Parcubacteria group bacterium CG10_big_fil_rev_8_21_14_0_10_36_14
TGGGCGGATATGCTCCCGGAGGGATTCGAACCCCCAATAACTGGTCCGAAGCCAGTCGTGATATCCATTTCACTACGAGAGCGTGATTATAATCTATATTATAGCCTATTTTAGTAAAAAAATCAAGAGGCATAATTTAAGTAAAATTAGCAATTTTTTAATTTTTATAAGAGAAACTTGACAAAACCGCTAAAATATGCTAATATATAGCAACCCTTAGATCTTTGACAACAACCAAAAACCGTTCCACAAAATGGAACAAAAAAAGGAGAAACAATGAGAAAGATTCTACCTTTTTTGGTTATTTTTCTTTTTACCTTTACCGCTTATGGAGAAGAGGGCTTTGGCGCAGCAGAAAGAGATAGATGCAAACCGACTCCAGAACAAAGATGTCTTTCACGAGGCGGAAAATGGGAAAACGGTCTTTGTATGAAAACGAAGTTGCAGGTCAAGTATCGCCGTCGTCGGCAAGTGAAGCCAAGAGTTTCCAATGAGCTTCGTTGTTTTCGGCGCGGAGGCGAATGGCGCGATGAAATGTGTCATGCGCGAGAAAAGCCACCGGTGTTAAAGCCGGAGACAAGAGTCGTCAGGATTCCGGCAAAATCGGTGCCAGTAGCTAGCCCCGTTGTTAATGTCAACCAGCAGGTTGGCGTTCAGCATGAAACAGAAAAAAAAGAGCCTGTCAAAACTCCTCCACTTTCTTCAAAAAAAGAAGAGCCTAAAAAGTGGTGGTGGATTGGCCCGGGCGCTTTTACCCTGGGGCTTTATATGTCCGATAAAAAGGAGTTCTTAACAGGCGTGGAAGGCAAATTGACTTTTGCTTTGAATGACCGTTTCCGTGTAAACGGACTTACGGGGTATTCTTTTTGGCAAGAGTCGAACGTTCTCTTGGGTGTTGGCTTTGATGTCCGCATCTGGCAGGCGCTTTTCACGACATTTACCTTTGATTCGCTTTGGGGCGGATTTGATGATTTTACCGTCAAACGCCGCACTTGGCTTTTGGGAACTGGGCTAACTTATTGGTTTGGCAATCGCGCCGATATTTCTTTGCGTTTTATTTTTGGAGTAAAGAACGAAGTCGGCACTTGCGACACCTATGATTACTTTGTTGGCGGTTCTGTATTTTCTGTTCACGTCTACTTTTAGAAAGCGAAAGGAACAAACAAATGAAGACACGCATCAGTATCATCCTTCTGGCGATTTGGATGTCTGCTTGTACGATGGCAGCTCCTGATTTGGCAAACTGTGACTCTTGCGTTGATAGCGGTCTAGACAACGGGCTCGTGCCCGACCAGCACGTTACTGATGGCAAGAGCAGAGATTCCACTGACGACTCAAAAGTTGTTTGGCCGGACAATGACAACGACGGCTACAGAGAAAATGTGGATTGCGACGACAACGATCCGGCGAGATATCCCGGAGCCAAAGAAATATGCGATAACAAAGATAATGACTGTGACGGCGAAATCGACAACCGGCTAACGGATGTCGGAGGCGTCTGCGGTTCCGCGATTGGCGAATGCAACCAAGGCATAACGGTTTGCTTTAACGGCAAATTGGAATGCGACGGTCCTACACTAGTACTTCCGAAGAACGAACTTTGTGATGGAAAAGACAATGACTGCGACGGAAAGACTGATGAAGACTGGTCTTTGCTTGGCACGATTTGTGAAGTAGGTCTTGGTGAATGCGCGCAGAGCGGATATTGGCAGTGCAATGGCTCGGCGACTAAACTGACTTGCAGTGCCAGTCCTCTTCAGCCGATAATTGAAGGACCACCAGGTTCTTCAATCTGTTATGATAACAAGGATAATGATTGTGATGGGTTGACTGACTTGCAAGATACTTCGTGTATTGCTTGCGTGTCAGATTCGGAATGCGATGACGGGAATAAGTGCACAAACGATCAATGTTTGGGCGGTATTTGTCAGAATGCCGCTTTATCTAACAATACTTCTTGCACCGATGAGCTTTATTGCAACGGTGTCGAGAAATGTATTTCCGGCGTTTGCACTTCCGGCATCAAGGTTTTGTGTGACGACGGCAACGCTTGCACGCAGGACAACTGTGATGAATTAGGAAAAAAGTGCGTTTTTGTCGCTTTGCCATCTTCTGGTAAAGAAGGTTTTCCCGGCGCCACCGAGTGTTTGGACGGCCAGGACAATGACTGTGATGGAAGCATTGACTTGTTGGATTCAGACTGCCAAGGATGCCAAAATGATCTTGAGTGCGACGACAATAACTCGTGCACTTACGACGTTTGCAATTCCAGTAAGGTTTGTGTTAATACGCCGAAGTCGGATGGAACAAGTTGTTCTGACGGACTTTATTGTAATGGCGCAGAAACTTGCCAATCGGGCAGTTGCCAATATGGGACGCAAATTACGTGTAATGATAACAATACCTGTACTGGCGATAAATGCGACGAAGTATTAAAGTCTTGTTCTTTTACCCCTATTCAGGGATGCAAGTCCTGTACGATTGCAAGCGATTGCGATGATGGGAATACTTGCACGGCCGATTCTTGCACCGGCGGAAAATGTTACAATTCCGATAAGCCAAATGGAAGTCTTTGCGATGACGGCCAATGGTGTACCTCGGTTGACCAATGTCAGGACGGATCTTGTCAGGGGACTCTGCGTGACTGTTCAAGTTTTGCAGATTCTTGCAACCAGGCATTCTGCGACGAATCGCTTAATGCTTGCAAGCAAATTCCAAAGGCAAATGGAACAGCCTGCGATGACGTGCTTTATTGCAATGGGCATGAGTCATGTCAGAGTGGCGTTTGTTTGTCTGGGACACTGATTTTCTGCACAAGCACAGATGTATGCAAATTGGCTTCTTGCGATGAATCGCAGGATAAATGTGTTCTTACGCAAAATCCAAACTCAGGCGCTGAGTCTTGGACCATTTCCGGAACCTGTTCCGATGGCAAGGACAATGACTGCGACGGACTTCTGGATTATGCTGACCCAGATTGTCATCAATGCCAATATCATGCCGATTGCAATGATGGAAATTCTTGTACGCAAGATACTTGCAATAGCACAACTTGGAAATGTGAGCACCAGAATCTAACCGGCGCTTGTGATGACGGCAAGTGGTGCACGGTAAATGATTATTGCTCAAACGGTTTGTGTATTTCTGGTTCTTCGCGCGACTGCGGAACAGGATATTCTTGTGACGAGTTGCAAGACCAGTGTCTTTATAAGGAATGCACGACCGGTTCTGATTGCAATGATAACAATACCTGTACTACGGATGCTTGCAATAGCGCGACTTGGAAGTGCGAGCACTTCGCTCTTTCCGGTAACTCTTGTGACGATGGTCTTTATTGCACAATTGGAGACTATTGTGTTTCCGGCACCTGTGTATCAGGTGGCGCACGCAATTGTTCACCCGGTTACTGTGATGAGGCTCAGGACAAGTGTGTGGGTTCTTACACCTATGGCTATGGATGCGCAGACGGCACGCGTGAGGGATTTGTCGTTGCCACCGATTTTCCCAACATCGCGGGTTGTTCTGGCACATGGTCAAATCCGGGATTGCAGAACGCATCCTATCTTTGTGAGTCCGGATGGCACATCTGTCAGGACTACCAAGATGTGGCGCAGAATATGCCATATGGCAAGGACTGTACGCATTGTTGGAACGGTACGGATAAGAGATTTTTTGCAACGCTTCAGCCATCAAGCGGATTCGGTTATTGCAACACTTCCGGAACAAACGACATTTTCGGGTGTGGCAATTTCGGCGATCCTCCGCAGCCTAGTTCTTGCGGGTTGCTGAATTATTTTTCCAGCGAGGATTGTATGGCGATCAAATATCCATATACCGGCGCGCCAGAAACATGGAGATGTGGCGACACCAGCGATTCTTCAAACGAGCTTACGACAGTTGTAAAGTTCCAGGCAATCGGTGGTGGCGTTCTCTGTTGCAAGTTGTAAATAATAGTTCATTTTTCTTAACATAAAAATAACCCCTGTCTAATACGGACAGGGGTTTTATATTTGGTAAAATCAAAATTTAGTTAAATTTTGATTGAAGCATTTTTTCCTCGCAACGCGGACATTCGCTCATGTCTACGTTTTTGATAATTTCAAATATAACACGTTTCACATTGTCTATATTTTTATTGAAAGTTTCGATAATTTCTTGCGCTGATGATTCTTTTATATCTTTTTCATTATGCGACCAAGCGTCATAATCTGTCGCAAGTGAGATATTGGCAATGCTAATTCCAAGTTCATTTGCTAATACAACTTCCGGATAAGCTGTCATGCCGATAACGCCAGCAAAAGTGCTGAATAGTTTACTTTCGGTAATCGTAGAAAATCGCGGACCGTTTATTACGACGATTGTTCCATGTTCTACAACCGGAACGCCAAGTTTTTTGCACGCTTTTATTGCGGTTTGACGCAAGTTCTCACAATATGGATCGACGCTCGTCATATGGCGAACTTCGGGACCTTCAAAAAAAGTGTCAGTTCTCCCACGCGTCCTGTCAAAATAAGAATCACAAATAACAAAAGTTCCCGGCGCGATATCACGATGCAAGCTTCCAACCGCGCAAGGAGAAATTATTTTTGTTACGCCCAGTTCTTTCATTGCCCAAAGATTTGCTCGATATGGAATTTTGTGAGGCGGAATTTTATGACCACGTCCATGACGTGGCAAAAATGCAACTTTACGGTCACAAAATTCACCGACCATAAATTTATCAGAAGGCAAGCCGTATGGAGTGCCAACCTCAATTTCTTTTAAGTTGTCTAAGAGTTCATAAAATCCCGAACCGCCAAAAATTCCTAGCATATTAGTAGTGGACGAGCGTTTTGACGTTGTTTTCCTCCAGTTTGTTTCGACCTTGTAAAAAATCTAACTCTATTAAAAATCCTATTCCTGCTATTTCCCCACCCAATTTTTTTACCATCTTGCACGTTGCTTCCATCGTTCCACCGGTTGCCAGGACATCATCAATAATCAGAACATTTTGCCCGGGTTCTATTGCGTCCTCATGAATTTCTAAGGCATTACTTCCATATTCCAAATCATAGCTTTCACCAATTGATTTGCGTGGGAGCTTGCCGGGTTTTCTAACGATAGCGATTCCTTTCCTTAGTTTGTATGCGACAGGCGCGGCCAATAAAAATCCGCGTGCGTCAATTCCTAATACAATGTCAATTTGTCTATCGGAAAATAATTCTGCAAGTTTATCAATAGCGTATTTAAAGGCCTCGCCATTTCCTAAAAGGGGAGTAATATCTTTAAAAACTACGCCGACTTTAGGATAGTCGGTCACATCTTTTATATATTGAGTTAAATCCATAAATTTATAGTTATTTTATAATGATTTTATATTAACAAACATATTATTAAAATTCAAACTATTGAGTTTCTATTATATTCCTGCTACTATTTATTATATAGTTTATCCTAATTACTAAACGTTAAACGTTGTTTTATGCTATATTCCAAATTATTTCCGAAAGCATTGCGCCAGGCGCCAAAGGACACAGAGTCGGCTAATGCTAAATATTTAACACAAGGCGGATTTGTCCATCAGGAAATGGCTGGAGTTTATTCTTGGCTTCCTTTGGGTTTCCGCGTTTTACAAAAAGTGGAAAATATTATTCGTGAAGAAATAAACGCACTTGGCGCGCAAGAAATTTTGATGTCCGGTTTACAACCAAAAGAAAACTGGTCAATCACTGGTAGGTGGGATGACCTAGATGTCTTGTTTAAATTAAAATCAAAAATCGGCGGAGAAGTTGCTCTGGGTCCAACAGCAGAGGAGATCGTTACCCCTTTAGTAAAGACATATCTAAACTCTTATCAAGATTTTCCAATAGCTTTATATCAGATTCAAAATAAATACCGTGACGAGCTTCGGGCAAAATCTGGAGTACTTCGTGGCCGTGAGTTTGGAATGAAAGATTTGTATAGTTTTCATAAAGACGAAAATGACATGGAAAATTTTTATGAAAAAACCGCTCGTGCTTATGCAAAAATTTTTAAGCGCTGTGGTTTGCAGGCCGTTCGCGTTCGCGCAGGCGGTGGGACTTTTTCAAAATTTTCCGACGAATTTCAGGTTATTACCCCGTCAGGAGAGGATACGATTTTTTATTGTTCAAAATGTAAGATACATTATAATAATGAATTGGTAAAAGTCGGCAAGTGTCCGGAATGTAAGAGTAGCTTAACCAAAGGAGAAAAGGCAATAGAGGTTGGAAATATTTTTCAATTAAAAACAAAATATAGCAAAGCTTTTGATTTTAAATATACTGATAAAAACGGTAAAGAAAAACCAGTTTTAATGGGTTGTTATGGGATTGGCACCACTCGGCTTGTTGGCGCAATAGTTGAAGCAAACCATGATGAGCGTGGAATTTTTTGGCCTCAAGATGTAGCACCGTATAACATTCATTTAATTGCTCTTTTTGGGAAAGATAAAAAAATAAATAAAAAAGTAAAGTCAGCCTCTTTGTTATTTATGAAAAAACAGGAGTCTGATGGTAAGAATGTTTTATTTGATGATCGTGAAGACATATCGGCAGGAGAAAAATTTGCCACTGCAGATTTATTGGGAATACCAGAGCGAATTATTATTTCTGAAAAGACACTGGCAAAAAATAATATAGAGATTAAAAATAGAAAAACAGGTAAAGTAACGATGAAAAAATCATAAGCAACAAGGAGGAGGAAATGAATAAAAAATCACGGCAAAAGATTCGCGCGTATATTGCAAATTTATTTCGGAGTCATCAGGACATTGTGTGGTGTGATTATTGGAGCGAAAAAGAGCAAGACGTTGAGTTAAAGTCAGCTTTGAAAATAGTAAAAAATAGTTATGCGAGAGATCCGGATGTAGTTGGTCATTATTACAATGCTACTCGTAAATTACAAAACAATAAATACGAAACTGTTCTGGAACGCGAGGTATTGGAGGCTTTTCGCGATGTAGCCAGCCGTATTCTTGAAGAGGCTGAGTATAAGGCAATGATAAACCGTCAAATTTAATAGGCGGTTTTTTTAAATTAAAAAGCCACGCGTTAGTCGCGTGAGTTTTATTTAGATTTTGTCAGGCACGAGCGCGTCAAAAGCGTCGAGCCACTCCTCAAATTTTTTCATTAAAGCCAAAAGGTAATCGGATTTGCTTACATCAAGACCTGCATTTTTCAGAAGAATTGCCGGGTAGTCGGAACCACCGGCGCGAAGCAATTTCATATATGCTTCAAGCGCGTTTGGTTCGCCGGATAAGATTTTTTCGCTAAAGAACGTAGCGCAAGAAAGGCCTGTGGCATACTGATAAACATAAAAGTTGTAAAAGAAATGGGGAATAAAAGACCACTCATGGCGGATGACTTCATTTATCATAGTATCTGGGCCGTAATAGCGCTGATTCAGTTTAAAGTATGCCTCTTCCAAATCGTCTGCAGAAAGTTGTTCGCCATTCCACGTTCTTTCATAAAGCATTGCTTCAAATTCCGCAAACATTACCTGCCTGAAAAATGTTGTTCGGACACTCTCTAACTGGTTATTAATTATGTAGGAGCGTAATGTGTCGTTGGCGTCACGTAATAGATACTCGCTAAGGAGATTCTCATTCAACGTGGAAGCAATTTCGGCGATAAAGATTGTGTAGTCATAACGCGGAAAGGGTTGGGCATTCATCGCTAGGTAACTATGCATTGAGTGTCCGGCTTCATGAGCCAGCGTAGAAACATCTTCTAATCTGTCCCTATAACTCATCAGAATAAATGGCTTGCCGTTATAGGTGCCGGCAGAATATGCGCCACTTCTTTTTCCTTTGTTTGGGATTCTATCAACCCAACGTTCGGTTGTGAGGCCTTGCCTTAAAGTTGCAACATATTCTTTGCCTAACGGCTCTATTGCCGCAAGTACTATTTCTACTGCTTTGTCATATTCAAATTTATAATCTATAGAGCTAAGAATCGGAACATACAAATCATGCCAGAAAAGTTTTTTCAATCCAAGCTTTCTTCTTCTGATGTCAGAGTAGCGGTGCAAGAGATGTAGATGTTCATTTGCTACTTGAAATAAAGTTTTGTAAACAGTGGAGCCCATGCCTTTATTATGCAGAAAATAATCCATAATGAACTGATGTTTTCGTGCGCGTGCCTCAGTTACGTTATATTTTATATGTGCTATAAGGGTTGTGGCTAGAGTTGTTCGGAAATTCTTATATGTTCCAAAATATTTTTCTGTTGTTGCTTTTCTAACTTTCCGGTCGGGGTGTTCTCTTAAGACACCGAAGTTTGAATTTGAAACTTCAACTCTTTTTCCATCAACCAAAATTTTTGGGAATTGCATATCAGCGTCGCGGAGTTTCTCGGCAATAAGTTTTGGCACTCCAAGTGTTTCGGATAAGCTTGCCAAAAGCTCTTCTTGCTCGGTTAGCAGAAGATGTTTTTTACCTCGCGATAATTTCTTTAGATATAAAACATAGTCGGTGAAGTCAGGCTCAAGAGACAATTGCGCCAAGAATTCATCTGATTGATTTGACAACTCAGGGTCAATAAATGCCTTGGCAGTTGCTAGTTTAGACAAAAGCTCATATATTTTGCCTGCTCTTTTTATTGATATGCCATTTGCAGTATCTTCATCTTCTTTTCTCATTGCAAAATCATATAGACGCTCAAAAATTTGTTCAATTGATGAATGCAATCTCAGACATTCCAAGATCGTTTCCGAATTATTCAGCGCACCCTTGTATTTCAGAAGTTCTTCAGAAAGATGCATGACTTTTTCATAATCTTCGTTCCAGGTTTTGTTATTGGTATAAAGGGATTCAATATCCCAGCAGTCACAAATCGGCATATTCTTTCGTTCTACTGTCATACCCCTCTCCTTTTTGTAATGAGCCATTGCTATATTAGTAGATAACTCGGATTTTGTAAAGAGTTGACATATCTCATAAAGTTTTTTAAGATAGTGTTAGTTTTTTTAGGGAAGGAGAGACGGAGATGGATCCGAGAATCAGATAATTGGCAAAAAATCTTATCCAAAATTCTGTTTGTCTTAAGCCGGGTGAGAGATTGATGATTGATGCCGCTGGTTCCGACTCTTATCCATTGGTTGAGGCGCTGATTGACGAGGCCTATGCCGTGGGTGCAGAGCCATACTATCAGCTTGATTTTGAGTATGGAACGGATGCACGACTTTTGCGTGTATTTTTGCGCGGAGCAAATCAAGAACAGCTAAGATTTTATTCCGAGATTTTTTTGAGGTTCATTTTTCAATCCGATGCCTATATTCGTTTTTATGCTAAAAATAATGCTTTTGAAATGTCCGATGTTCCAGAAGAGAAAATGGCCGCTTTTAATAAGGTAATGAAAAAAGGCCTAGATTATCGTGTAGGCCAGACTCGTTGGTGCGTGCTTCGTTGGCCGACACCCTCAATGGCACAGTCCGCAGAAATGTCCACTGAGGCCTTTGAAGATTTTTATTTCAAATGCTGTTTGCTGAATTATGATAAGATGAGTAAGGCTATGGATCCTTTGGTTGAATTGATGAATAAAACAGATAGAGTCAGAATCGTCGATCCTAGAACTGATTTGAATTTTTCAATCAAAGGAATTCCGGCAATAAAATGTGATGGGAAATTAAATATTCCCGATGGCGAGGTTTACACTGCGCCAGTTCGCAATTCGGTGAATGGGACGCTTTATCATGTGCCGGTGACGATGTATGAGGTAGGAGATTTTCCGGAATATCTTTGGAATTTAAAGAGGGAAAGATTGTGAGCGCTTCTTGTGGGCAAGGAGGCGACGAAGATCTCAATGTTATTTTAGATAGAGACGATGGCGCGCGTTATATTGGCGAGTTTGCTCTTGGCGTCAACCCATATATTCTAAAGCCGATGATGAGTATTTTGTTTGATGAAAAAATTTCCGGCTCGTTTCATTTTACTCCGGGCGATAGTTATGACGATGCGCCGAATGGGAATAAATCAACTGTTCACTGGGGCATAGTTTCGGTCCAAACGCCGGAATACGGGGGAGGAGCGATTTTGTTTGATGATGTCCTTATCCGTAAAGACGGACTATTTGTTCTTCCAGAATTGTTTTGTTTGAATCCAAAAAATTTGAAGTAATCTTTAAAAAACTCCGCTTACGCGGAGATTTTTTTATAACAAAAAAATTAGACTATATTTTTACAAGCAGTATAAATATTTTCAAAAAGAAGAGGAATATTTTTTAAATTAACGCTTGAAAAAGCGATTCTTATACAGCCTGAAGTAGTTACGACCCCAGTATCATAATCCAATAATAATTTTTTTCTAACTTTTTCAATATCTATATTTTTATTCAATTCCAAGCACATAAAATATCCGGAATTAAACGGTAATGCGTTAAAGTACTCATTAAATTTAGGATTTTTTAGAACTTCTTTTATCGCGTTATATCTTAATTTTAATATTTCTTGTTTTTCTTGTTTTTCTTGTGAATAGTCAGGAGAGTTTAATGATTTTAGCACTAAACTTTGAGAAAGGTTGGAGACGTTAGATATATTTCTTGCTACCGTGCCAACTATTTTTTCTTCTAAGGCTTTACATACACTTTTGGTCATTCCTTTATAGCCAAAAGTTAAAAATCCCACGCGTAATCCCCAAGCAAAATTTTCTTTTGTTGCCCCGTCTATTTTTATTGCTAAAATATTTTCATGAATATTGGAGAGAGGAGCAAATAATGATTCTTTATAAACATTATCTTCATATGTCAATCCAAAATAAGCATCATCGCAAACGGCCAATATTCTGTCGCCCATGTCTGCCCGTTTTTTTATAATTTCAAGTATTCTTTGGACCTCCTTATTGGTAGGAGAATATCCGGTTGGATTATTTGGATAATTTAGGAGCAATATTTTTTTTCCAATGTTTTGACCGAATGCATCTTCAAGCGCATCAATATCTAACCCTCCTTCTGAAAATGTTTTGTATGATTTAAAAATTGGTTCTTGCGTGCTGAAAATAACATTGTAGTTACTCCATGACTTATCGCTTAATAAAATAATATCTTCTGGATCTATAAATAATTGCGCCGTAACGCTTACGCCGTGGGTTAGGGCATTAGTCACAACGGGTGTACTTATGAGACTTTTTAATGAAGGATTTTTTTCATATATTGATTGTTGCCAAAGTTTCCTAAGTTCAGGTTTTCCAGGCATAGGCACATATGGAAAAATATCCTGAGGTTCCAGCAAAATATATTTAGTAATGCTTTTTAGATGCATGATAGATCCATCTTCCTCAAGGGCTATCCCAATTGTGGCATTAAGTTCTGTTTGTTTTGCCTGCAATGACTGCGCGAAGATACCTGTTTTTGAAAAATATGTTTTTTTTCCGGTTTCCGAAAGAAGCCCATAGATAAGCGGGCTCTCTTTTTTTATTATTTCATTTAGTTCCATCGCTTCTTTGTGCATAGCAATATCTTATCATATCGAAGGCTTATTTAAAACTTTTTCTTTGATTTGGATAACAAAAAATAGCCCGTAGGCTATCTTTTGTTTAATATTGATTTTCCTCTGTTGGCTTCTCGGTTATTTCTGCAGAAGTTTCCGGTAAAGTTTCAGCCATTTCGTTTTTTATAGTTTCATCTGAAGATGGATTTTCTGGCATTGGTGTTCGGTCGGAACGTTTCAAGGCATCTTTTAGATTTTTTCCAGGTTTGAATTTTGCTACTTTTACACTTGGTATTTCTATTTGTTCTTTTATATTTCTTGGATTTACACCGATTCTACCTTTCCTTTTTCTGGAAGAAAATGCTCCAAACCCCGCTATCGTAATATCTTCGCCTGCAATAAGACGTTCGGTTATAACGCGTGTAAGTTCTTCAAGCATTTTTTCTGTTTGAGCGCGCGAAACACCTCCTACGCGACCTGATAGTTCATCTGCCAACTGTTGTTTATTCATATGATTAGCTTTTTTTGGAAAGTAACTATTTAGCCGGTTAGGATTTGTCCCGCAAAGCGAGACAGGATAAAATCCTAAAAAGCTAAAAAGCTAAGTAGCCACGATCCTTTTTATGTTATTACTTCTTCTAATACTTGTTGTATTTTTATTGTACGTAGTATTTTGGAGTTTGGCAAGTTTTTACCTAATTCTACATAAATACCCTGGATTACTGCAGGGCCATTTTCTAATAAGCTATGTTTTAATTTTATATTTTTTTTCATCATTGAAGAGACAACTTCTTCTTTATTATCTCCAATAACAGAATCACGTGCGCCACACATTCCTAGGTCGGTTATATATCCTGTGCCGTCAGGAAGTATCTGGGCGTCAGCTGTTGGAATATGCGTGTGCGTTCCCCACACAAGAGACGCTTTGCCATTTAGAGCCCAACCCATTGCGCGTTTTTCGGAAGTTGCTTCTGTATGTAAATCTAATAAAATGGCATCCACGGATTTCTTTTTGTATTCATCTAAAATTTTTAATGCGGCAGGAATTGGAAGAGTCACTTTGTCGGCTTCTCCTTTCATAAAAACTCTACCCAAAATATTTATTACTAATATGCGTTTTCCGCCAGCTTTTATTATTTTGTGACCCTTTCCTGGTTTACGGTATATTTTTTTATAATTTGACGGGCGAATAATTATACTACGTAAGACGTTATCTTCCATAACGCGTTTAAATTCTATCTCTTTATTCCATACGTGGTTTCCAGTCGTAAAGAAATCTACTCCGGCTTTATGCACTTCGTGTAAAGTTTTGGTTGTTACCCCAAGTCCGTGAGCGATATTTTCTCCGTTTGCGATTACTAAGTCGGGTTTATATTTTTTACGCAAATCCGAGAGCTTTTTTACAAGCGCTTTTCTTCCAACTTTTCCCATTATATCGCCGAGAATCAAAATTTTTAACATAATATATTGTGTTTCAAGTTACGTTAATTATTTTGCGTATTCTATAATTCTTTTTTCTCTGATTACCATAACTTTTATTTCCCCAGGATATTTCAAATCAGCTTCAATCTGGTTGGCAATATTTTTTGCCAGCTCATGAGCGGAGTAGTCGTCAATCTGGTCGGGTTTTACGAAAACGCGGATTTCCCGCCCTGCTTGTATCGCGTACGCTTTATCAACGCCCTGGAATGCTTTTGCGATTCCTTCCAATTCTTCGAGACGTTTTACATATTGTTCAAAGCTGTCTTTTCTTGCGCCTATTCTTGCGCCGGAGATTGCATCGGCGACTTTAACAATAACCGCTTCTAATGTCTTTGGATGATCTTCGTGATGTCCTAAGGCGATATAAGCGACATCTTCGGCGATTCCGAACTTCTTTAATATATTATACCCTATTTCCGGATGTCCACCTTGAATATCCTGATCCATTGCTTTTCCGATGTCATGTAATAATCCGCCTTTTTTAGCAATCGTAACATCAGCGCCAAGTTCTTCAGCAAGCATAGTGGCTATGTTTGCAACCTCTATTGAATGTAAAAGAATATTCTGTCCATAACTGGTACGGAATTTTAGTCGGCCAACGATTTGCACTAATTTTTGATCAAAGCCCGTAAGCCCTAGTTTATAGAGAGCGTCTTCGCCGGCTTTAGTAATTTCTATTGCTAATTCTTTTTTAACATTTTGAATAGTTTCTTCAATGCGCGCCGGTTGAATTCTGCCATCGGCAATAAGTTTATCTAATACGCGTTTTGCAAGTTGTCGTCTTATTGGGCTAAAAGATGAGATTGTAATTACCTCAGGCGTTTCGTCAATTAGAATTTCTGTTCCGGTAAGTTGTTCAATAACTTTGATATTCCTACCTTCTTTTCCGATTATTCTTCCTTTCATTTCATCGCTAGGTAAATCAACGTTTATAGTTGTTGATTCTGCAACTACCGAACCGGCCATTCTTTCTATAACCGGCATAAGCACTTCTCGTGCTTTTTTTTCAAGCTCTTCGGAATTCTGATTTTCTAATTTTTTGCGAAGCGACATCAGCTCTTCCCCGCTGTCTTTAGAAACCAAATCCATAAGCTCGTGCTTTGCCCCTTCCGGAGAAAGGCCGGCAATCTGCTGAAGTTTTTTTATTTCTTCGTCGCGGAGATTTTGTATTTCTTTTTTTACTTCTTCAAGGCGTGTTGCCTTTTCCAGAAGCTTTTGCTGTTTTTCTTGAAAGTCCAAAAGTTTTTGATCAAAAACACTTTCGCGATTTTCCAGGCGTTTTTGGAGGTTTTGGATTTCTTTGCGTCTTAATGACTCATCCTTCTTGGTGTCGTCGATGAGCTTAAGGGCTCTTTCTTTTACTTTGACAAGATATTCCTGTCCTTTATTTTTTGCTTCGGTTAGGATTTTTTCTGCTTTTATTTCAGCAGAGCCAACTTGTCCTTTGGCAATGAGTTTATGAAGATAATAGCCAACTGCAAATCCTACAATCGTACCGAAGACTGCTACGGCTAAAATCAAAATAATTGCTGTTTGCATACATGTTTTACAGCAAAATGAAAAGAGGATTCTCTGAATCTCTAGAATCTGTATTTTTTGTGATAGATTGTGAGATTAAAGGTAAAATTAGCGAATTAATCATATAAATCCATTACAGCAATTTGGTGGAATGCTCTTTTTTTGCTTTAAAATATTAATTTAAATACAATGATACTGTACCATAAATATTAAAGTTTGGCAAGACCTTGACTTTTTGGCAGATTTTATTATATTTATTAAAGGAGGACGAAAATGTGGAAAATCAAACTCGGGTTTCTTCTGAAGATTTGGGATGAGATTTTGAAAAATTTGTCTTTCAACGTATATAAATAAAAAACTCCGATTAATGTCGGAGATTTTTAATATAATTTTTTTAAGTAAACTATTTTTGAAATAAGCATTTTTCCCAATTATCCCTAGTTATTTTTTTTAGCTCATTAGCGCGAGTGAGGTTGTAGTCTCCAATTGATGTTCTTTCTAATTCTTCCAAATATGCTCCGCATCCAAGTTTTTTTCCGATATCATATGCGAGCGCGCGGATATATGTGCCGGAGGAAACGCGGGTTTCTATTTTCAGATACGGCCACTTATAATCAAGTATCTTTATGTATTCAATATCTATATCAACCGGTTCACGCACAATTTCTTCGCCCTTCCGCGCCAGTTCATATAATTTTTTTCCACCTACTTTTTTAGCGGAGAACATCGGTGGAATTTGTTTTTGTTTACCCTCAAACTCTTTCAATATTTTTTCAATTTCTTTACTCCCTAATTCTTGATTCATCATTCCTGATTCCTGGATATTTCCCGTTTTATCATATGTATCCGATATTGCTCCGAGATGAAGTTTTGCTAAATATACTTTGTCTTGCTTTACGAAGCGGGAAATATTTTTAGTCGCCTCTCGTCCGACAGCTATAATTAAAAGTCCGCTGGCAAATGGATCCAACGTTCCTGCATGACCTATTTTTCTTATTCCTGTAATACGTCTTAGCTCATCAATAACATCGTGTGACGTGGGTCCGGACGGTTTATCTATAAGTAAAAATCCGCTATTAATGCTCATACTTGATTTTTATGCTATAATAATGTAGTGTAAGAAGCATATAGCGTTTAGTGAGGCAAGGAATGCACTAATTAACTAACCGCTAGTTGCTAATAGCTATTATTATGAATATATCAGAACTTTCTAGAAAATTAAAGGTAGATCCAAATCGTCTGCGTGGAATGCTCCCGCAGATGGGTTTTGATATTGGTAGAAAAGCCATAAAGATTGATGATAGAACAGCTCACCATATTATAAATAATTGGCGTACTCTTTTTCGTGAATGGGAATTAGAATATGTAAAAACAGAAGAAGACGAGCAAAAGACAGAACTTGCGCCTGAAGAAAAAAAAGAAATAAGAATACCAAAAATTATCACTGTCAGAGAATTTGCAAATAGAATAGACACGCCTATAAATAGTTTAATGAAAATATTGATGAAAAACGGTATTTTGGCATCATTGAATGATAAGATTGATTTTGATTCCGCTATGATTATTGGAGATGACCTTGGCTGGAAAGTTTTGCCGTTAGAAGGAGATCTGGAACTTGAATCGGGAAGCGAAGAAACTATCCGCGAAACGGTTAAGAAAAGCGGAAATACTACCGAAAGGCCACCGGTTATTGTTGTTATGGGTCATGTTGATCACGGAAAAACAAAAATTTTAGATTCAATCCGAAGTACAAATGTTATGGAGGGCGAAGCTGGTGGAATCACACAGCACATCGGCGCATATGAAGTAGAAAAAAATGGAAGAAATATAACATTTATCGATACTCCCGGGCATGAAGCTTTTACTGCGATGCGTTCTCGTGGAGCAAAGATTGCCGATATTGCGATAATAGTTGTTGCTGCCGACGACGGTGTTCAGCCTCAAACTCGCGAAGTAATAGATATCGTTAATGCCGCCAAGATACCATTTGTTGTTGCTATAAATAAAATAGACAAAGAGTCGGCTGATCCGGAACGAGTAAAACGAGAACTCGCAGAATTAAATTTAATATCTGAGGATTGGGGCGGAAAAACTATCTGTGTTCCTGTCTCAGCAAAAACAGGTCAGGGAATAGAAAATCTTTTGGACACCATTTTGTTTGTGGCAGATATGGAAAAAGAAGAACTTGTTGCTGACTCCAACGGAGAAGTTATAGCAAGTGTTATAGAATCACACATAGATAAATTTAAGGGCGTAGTTTCTACAGTCCTTATTCAAAATGGCACATTGGTTGTAAATAATTATTTGAAAATAGGAAATGTTTTATATGGGAGAGTGCGTTCTATGGAAAATTGGAAGGGTGAAAAATTGGATAAAGCCAGACCTTCTGTCCCCGTTCGTATTTTGGGATTAAAGCTTGCCCCTGAAGTAGGTGATGTTTTGCTTGCTACAGACAACACAAAAGGATTGGAAAGAGACTCAAAGCGCCAAGAATCCGGTAGACCGTTTGACCTCGCGTATGAAAAAAATACATCCGAAGATCATTCGGGAAAAGATATTCTAAAAATTATTTTGAAAACAGACGTTTTAGGTTCTGCGGAAGCTTTGCTCGGATCTTTGGAACAATTTAAACATTCCAAAGTTGGTATAAAGGTTATTCATAGCGGATTAGGAAACATAACAGAGGCTGATATTGATAGAGCTTTTTCGGGAGACGCTATCATTTATGGATTTAATGTCCGTATGGATGCTAAAATGGAAGAGGCCGCGCGCGAAAAAAATGTGGAAACAGAAACCTATCAAATAATTTACGATTTATTAGATTCAATCAAAGAACGCCTCCTAAAAAAATTAGCCGGTGAAGTAAAAAGAGTGGATTGCGGAAAACTGAAGGTTTTAGCAATATTCAAACGCGACAAAGACGGTCAAATTATTGGAGGAAAAGTAATTGAAGGAAAAATAATAAATGATTCAAAATTTGATTTAATGAGACAAAATGTTAAAATTGACGAAGGAGAAATAGTCCAGCTCCAATCAGGCAAACAAGACGTTGGAGAGGTTGTAAATCCTAATGAATGTGGTATGAAAGCAAAGATTGGACACGAAATTAATGAGGGTGATATACTACTTGTATACAAAGAAGAGTTTGAAAAAGTAAAGATAGAATTGTAATTTATAAAAAAATAAATTTATGCTAAAAGATGTCACAACAAAAAATTTTAAACGCGAAGTTTTAGAGGCTACAAGGCCGGTACTTATTGATTTTTATGCTGAATGGTGCGGGCCATGCAAGATGATGTCCCCGGTTGTTGATGAAATAGCAGAAGAAATGAAAAAGGATCTCAAAGTTTTTAAAATCAATATTGAAAAAGAAGAGGATCTAGCCAGTAAATATGGAATAATGTCTATACCAACTTTTCTAATTTTTAAAAAAGGAAAAGTTATAGAACAAATAATGGGAGCAATGGCAAAAGATAGATTGGAAAAGACTATAAAAAAAGCAATAAAATAATTTATCGGCGATATGGTTCATAAAGTTATAATCATTGGTTCCGGGCCGGCGGGTCTTACGTCGGCTATTTATACATCAAGAGCTAACTTAGCTCCTGTTTTGTTTGAGGGTGCTCTTCCGGGCGGACCATTGATGACAACTACAGTTATAGAAAACTATCCTGGTTTTCCAGAGGGGGTTAATGGTCCGGATTTAATTATGTCAATGCGACGCCAGGCAGAAAATTTTGGAACAAAAATAATTTCAAAAAATATTACAAAAGTTGATTTTAGTATAAGACCTTTTATAGTTTGGGCGGATGATGAAAAATATGAAGCAGAAACAATAATAATTGCAACCGGTACAGAAGCAAGAAATCTTGGGTTAGATTCGGAAAAGCGTCTTACCGGCAAGGGGATTTCTTATTGTGCTACCTGTGACGGTCCATTATTTAAAAATAAAAAATTAATTGTTGTCGGAGGCGGAGATGCCGCAATGGAAGAGGCTATTTTTCTTTCGAAACTTGCCGAAGAAGTAGTAATCATAAATCGTAGTGAAAAGTTTAAAGCATCTGATATTATGTATGAGAGGGTAAAAAAGAATCCGAAAATAAAATGGTTACCCAATACCGAAATAAAAGAGTTTGTCGGTGAAAGCCATTTAGAGAAGGTGAAGATTATTAATAATAAGACGAATGAGGAAAGTGAAGAAAAGGCAGATGGCGCATTTATTGCAATTGGAAGAATCCCTAATACAAAAATGTTTGAAGGAAAGTTAAAAATGAATAAGGGATATATTATTACAGAACCAGATAGCGCAAAAACAAGTGTAGAGGGCGTATTTGCTGCTGGTGACGCAAGTGAATGGAAATATTGGCAGGCAATAACTGCCGCAGGTAAGGGATGTATGGCGGCAAAAGATGCGGATAGATACCTAGATGAAAACACAAAATAAGCAAGTTTTTTAAAAAGACGGGAATGTTTTTTGTAGCAGATCCAAGGTATTGGTGATACAGAAAATATTTTTGTCTTTTTTAGTTGCAAGAAATTTTTATATATGGTAAATTAATTATTAATTATTAATTATTAATTAACTATTTTATGAGCTTAAAAGAAGAAGCATTAGAATTTCATAGAAAAAATAAAGGCAAGTTAGAAATTAAAAGTATGATTCCTCTAAAAACCAGAGAAGATTTGTCTTTAGCATATACGCCGGGCGTTGCTTTTGCCTGTCAGGAAATTGCAGCTAACAAAGAGATGGTTTACGAGTATACGTCAAAGGGTAGATTGGTCGCAATAGTAACCGATGGGAGCGCAGTTTTGGGATTAGGAAATATAGGCGCAGAAGCCAGTTTGCCTGTAATGGAAGGTAAAGCGCAATTATTTAAAGAATTTGGCGGAGTTGATGCTTTCCCAATTGCTCTAAAAACCCAAGACACTGAAGAGATTATTAAAATCGTTAAAAATATTTCCCCGGTTTTTGGTGGTATCAATTTGGAAGATATCTCTGCGCCCAGATGTTTTGAAATTGAAGAAAGATTAATTAATGAATTAAATATACCGGTTTTTCATGATGACCAACATGGAACAGCCATCGTAGTTTTGGCAGGTCTTACAAATGCATCAAAATTGGCAAATAAAAAAATCAGCGAGATGAAAATCGTTATAAACGGTGCTGGAGCTGCAGGAATGGCAGTAGCTAAAATACTTTTTGCCGGCGGAGCAAAAAACATAATATTGCTTGATTCTCGAGGTATCATCTGGGACGGTCGGGAAGAAGGAATGAATAAAGTAAAAGACGAAATGGCAAAAATAACAAATATGGAAAAACTGGAAGGTGGCTTGGCCGAAGCCGTAAAAGGATCAGATGTGTTTATTGGTGTTAGCCAGCCAAATATTTTAACAAAAGAGATGGTGCGCTCAATGAATGATAATCCGATTATTTTTGCAATGGCAAACCCGATACCAGAAATAATGCCGGACGAAGCCCATGAAGCAGGCGCAAATTTGATAGCAACAGGCAGAAGTGATTTTCCAAATCAAATAAATAATGTTTTAGCCTTTCCTGGATTATTTAGAGGAGTTTTGCAAAATGGGATAAAAAAAATAACAATGGAGATGAAATTATCCGCTGCCAAAGCCTTGGCGGATTATATAAAAGAGCCGACTTCGGAGTATTTTATTCCGGGACCTTTTGATGAGGGAGTCGCAGAAGCTGTTGCCAAATCAATCATTAATTAATTTTTTATGAATATATTTCAAAATGCGATAAAGCAATTAGAAGACGTTAAGACGATTATTAATATTTCACCCGAAGTTTACAAATTATTAGAAACACCACAAAGAATTTTACAAGTAAATATTCCGATTAAGATGGATAGCGGAGAATCGCGTATTTTTGAAGGGTGCAGAGTTCAGTACAATAATTGGCGCGGACCCTATAAGGGTGGAATTAGATTTAATGATGGAGTAGATATTGATGAAGTTAAGGCACTTGCTTTCTGGATGACTATAAAGTGCGCTATTGTAAATATTCCAATGGGTGGTGGTAAGGGCGGAGTAAGGATAAATCCAAAAAATTTAAGCAAAGGAGAATTAGAAAAATTATCACGAGGATATATGAGAGCGCTTTTTTCAGACTTAGGCCCGCAAAAAGATATTCCTGCTCCTGACATGAATACCACACCAGAAATAATGGCTTGGATGGCAGATGAATATGAAAAATTAAATGGTGCGCCTGAACCGGCGGTAATTACTGGAAAGCCGATAGAAATAGGCGGTTCTTTAGGCAGAGGAACATCAACGGCTAAGGGCGGATTTATGGTTTTAGATAGTTTGCTTTTGAAGATGAATATAGAAAATCCGCGTATTATTATTCAGGGTTTTGGAAACGCTGGAATGAATATGGCAAAGTTTTGCGTAGAAAATGGATATAAAGTAGTCGCTGTCTCTGACTCAAGGGGAGGCGCTTATAATCCCGATGGATTAAACATTAACGAACTTATAGAATTTAAAAAATTAAATGGAACGCTTTTTGGCGCGCCAAGAACGGAACTCTTAACCAATCAGTCTATTCTGGAACTTGATGCCGAAGTCCTCATTCCAAGCGCTTTAGAAAATCAAATAACCGAAGAGAATGCCGGGCGTATAAAAGCAAGGATTATACTTGAGCTAGCAAATGGTCCGGTGACTCCGAAAGCTGATAAAATTTTGGAAGATAAAGATGTTGTAGTTATTCCGGATGTTTTGGCAAATGCAGGTGGAGTTATCGTTTCATATTTTGAATGGGATCAAAATTTAAAAAAAGAAAAATGGAGCGAAGGGGAAGTATTTAATAAATTATATAATCTGATAATGCCTAATTTTGAAAAGATGCTCGAGCTTTCCCGCGACGCCAATATTTCGTTACGCAAGTCAGCATTCGCAATTGCGCTAAAACGTCTACAAGAAGCATATAATTCACAAAATATTTAACATTTCCCCAATTAAAAGACCACCCTGAATTTGGGTGGTTTTTTGTGCCAATTTTTTATGATTTGATTCGTTTGTTTTGTTTTACGAAGTCATCCCAATTTTTATATCCCTTGCTTCTCGCGGCTTTATTCAGAGTTTTGATAAGTCCGATTCTTCCAAGAAGATAGCTACCGCTTAAGAGAAGCCCGAACGGACTGGAAATTGCCAAAACGATTGAGGTCGCAAATCCTATGCCGATATCTACCTTATGTCTTGTTTTCGTTTCGTGCTCCTTTATTTGTTGCCTTCGATAATAAAGGAAGCAGAACCATAATAAATTGGGTGTTGAGACGGAACCATTGTGCCTTCAATATTGATGTGCAATCGTTTATAGATTCGAAACTTCAGACTCAGCATTCCAAAAGCGCTACTTTCATCAATTACTAAACGATTCGGGACAATATTTCTTGGACCGTTATTTGTTAAAAACCGTATTTGTTCCGCCAGCTCTTCATCGATATTTATTTTTATGGTTGCGTCCAACCAGATGTATCCGACATAGGCCGATGCATGTAACCATGAGAAGAAACTATAACTAATAATTCCCCCGCATTCGTATCGTCTGATGTCATAGCTGGCATCCAGATGATCAACAACCTGATCGTAAAGGTCAACCTCTTCTTTATTTATTGTGAGCATTGCGCTTTCAAGTGTTGCATCGCTTAGTGAGCTTGCCTGAAATTGCGCATAACCATAAAGATGCAAGCGTCGCCAACCAATTACAAAGACTTGCAACCCGGCGCCGTACGAAGGATTTCCAACAGAAGTAAGCCTTGTGCGCATTGAAATGTTATATGCGCCTGCTTTATAGTCAGCCAAGTCATAATCAATTCGTGAACTATCCAAAGAAAAAATTAGATATGGCTGGAGATATTTTTCCAAAATAGCCCACTTAAGTTTTACAAATGGCTCTATTCTTGTAAAACTCCAATTTTCTTGTTCGGTACTATATGCCAAAACGCCCCACTCAAATTGAATTTTTGGCGCTTCGCTGTCTTTGAATTTGAATGCATTCCAAAAAAATGACCAACTGCTTACTTTTTTGTTTTTATCCAAAATATCTTTTTTCTCATTTTTTTGTTGAGAATTTATTTTTTGTGTATCGTTATTCGAAGAAAGCTTTTTATTTTCTTTAGCTTCTACAGAAAAACTTAAAAAACAAATACTAACTACGAGAAGGATTTTTTTCATTTTCGTCTCCTGTCTTTTCAAAGAACCGGGGTATGTTTTAAGCTTTGTTTCATTATTTGTAGTAGATCGTCCAACTTTTTCGATCTATCTTTTAGTTCAACAATAATGAGAACGGCTGCTTGCTCATCAAGATTCTTTATTACTTTTTTTGCCAATGATTTGACGTCATCCGGCACAGGAAGGGAATCAACAAGTCCGTTTAACCGTGTCTTTCCCATTCAGCCTCCTTGCATAGCTAAACATTAGCATGAAAGACGTAATCGGTCAATACTTGCGATTTTTATAAAAAAGCTTTAAAATAAACATATACTATGGAATACCAACCAAACAAAATAGAAGCTAAATGGCAGAAAAAATGGGAAGAATGGGGTTTGTATAAAGCGGAAGATAGCTCCAAAAAACCAAAAAAATATATTTTGGTAGAATTTCCATATCCATCGGGAGATGGTTTGCATGTCGGTCATTGCAGAAGCTTTACTGCGCTTGATATTGTCAGTCGAAAAATGCGTATGGACGGAAATAACGTTCTCTATCCGATGGGGTGGGACGCTTTTGGGCTTCCAACAGAAAATTATGCCATAAAAACCGGCAAGCATCCACGCGAAGTAACCAAAACAAATACAGATAATTTTCGCCGTCAGATGAAGTCCCTCGGTTTTTCTTTTGATTGGTCGCGTGAGATAAATACAACAGACTCGGCGTATTACAAATGGACACAATGGATATTTTTGCAATTTTATAAGAAGGGTTTAGCATATAAAGAAAGAAGTTTTATTAATTGGTGCCCGTCTTGCAAAATTGGGCTGGCTAATGAAGAGGTGGTTGACGGCAAGTGTGAGCGTTGCGGAACAGAAGCCCTGCGCCGTGAGATGGAGCAATGGATGTTAAAGATTACCGCCTATGCCGATAAATTAATAGAAGGATTAAAAGACGTTGATTATCCGGAAAGAGTAAAGGATCAACAGATAAATTGGATTGGGAAAAGCGAGGGCGCGGAAATTGATTTTTGTGGAACAGTCATGGAGAAAGAATATTGTATTTCTGTATTTACAACTCGCATTGATACAATTTATGGAGTGTCAGCTTTGGTTTTGGCGCCAGAGCATTCTTTGGTTTCCAAACTCACGATAGACGAAAATAAAAAGCAGGTTAAAAATTATTTAAAAAAAGTAAGCAAAAAATCCGAACTGGAAAGAAAATCTGAGAATCAAGAAAAAACAGGTGTGTCTTTGGGTTCTTGGGCGTTAAATCCTTTTACCGGCGAGAAAGTTCCGATTTGGATTGCCGATTATGTTTTGGCAAGCTATGGAACAGGCGCTGTAATGACGGTGCCGGCACACGATAGTCGTGATTTTGAATTTGCCAAGCGTCATGGGCTGGATATAAAAGAAGTGGTAGCACCGGTAGAATTGGGAAAAGGCACAAAGACACTAGCAGAAGCCTATACGGAAGATGGAGTTTTGATAAATTCTAAAGAATTTAACGGACTAACAAGTTCTGACGCGCGTATTAAAATGGTAAGCTTTGCAGAGAGTAAAAAATTTGGACGCAGACAGACCAATTATCATTTACGCGATTGGATATTTAGTCGTCAGCATTATTGGGGAGAACCGATACCTATTTTATATTGCGAAAAATGCGGAACCGTTCCTGTTCTGGAAAAAGATTTGCCGATAGAACTTCCAGAAGTTAAAAAATACGAACCGACAGAAACAGGGGAGTCTCCTTTGGCAAATATAACTTCATGGGTAAATACAAAGTGCTCAAAGTGCGGTGGTAAAGCTCGCCGTGAAACAGATACAATGCCAAATTGGGCCGGTTCCAGCTGGTACTATTTGCGATACATTGATCCAAAAAATGATAAAGTATTTGCAGATAAAAAATTATTAAAATATTGGTTGCCTATTGATATTTATAATGGCGGAATGGAGCACACTACTTTGCATCTTTTATATTCACGATTTTGGCACAAGTTTTTATATGATGAAGGGTTCTTGCCGTACGGCATGCAGTATGGCGAGCCATATGGCAAGCGAACTTCGCATGGTATGGTCTTGGGTGAAGGCGGAATAAAAATGAGCAAATCCCGCGGAAATGTTATAAATCCCGATGACGTGGTGAAAGAATACGGCGCAGATACTTTGCGCTTGTATGAAATGTTTATGGGCCCGTATGGCGAAGCAATACCATGGGATACTAAAGGTGTAGTGGGAGTTAAAAGATTTTTAGAAAAAGTATGGAATCTAAAAGATGGCGCTGAGGATAGCGATGAAAAATTATTGCATAAAACAATAAAAGGTATAACAGAAGATATCAATAATTTTAAATTTAACACCGCGATTTCTAAAATGATGATTTTTGTAAATAAAGCAGGTAATTTATCAAAAAATAGTTTCGAAAAGTTTCTTAAAATATTATCTCCTTTTGCCCCACATATTGCAGAAGAACTTTGGGAGAAATTAGGTCATGAAAAATCTATTACACTGGAAAAGTGGCCGGCTTATGATAAAGACTTGGCAAAAGATGAAGAAATACAATTGATAATTCAAGTAAATGGCAAAGTCCGCGATAAAATTTTGGTAAGTGCCGGTATTAGCGAAGATGAGGCTAAGGAATATGCGCTCTCAAGCGAAAATGTAAAAAAATATATGGAAGGGAAGAAAATAAAAAAATTTATTTTTACAGGAAAGCTGGTGAATATAGTAATATAAGTATTTAGTATCGAGTATTATGTATTAAGTATGGGCGGGCTTTGTCCGTCTTTAAAATATGGAATTTTTGCGCGAGATAGCAAGGAGGTGTTTGGAGCGGAAATCGTATATTGTAGTGATTGCCTGTTCTGGGTTTATTGGCGGTATTCTCGTGCATAGTTTTATCAACTTTAAATTTAATTTTTTTTGGATTTATAATGCTCTGCTTTTATCCGGAGTTTTAATTTTACTTTTTTGGCGGGATAAAAAAATACGTTTGATTTTATTAAGCGTATTTTTTATTATTTTTGGGTTTACAAGGTTTAATTTGGGGATAGAGGAAAATAAAATTTTTCCAAATTATTATGATAAAGAAATCAAAGTTATTGGGATTGTAGCGGATGAGCCGATAAATAAAATAGACAAGCAACAATTAATAATTAAGCCGATAAAAATTGGAAGAGATGTTTTTAACGGAAAAGAAAAAATTTTATTAGCAACAAATCTTTATCCAAAATATCAATATGGCGATGGATTGGAAATTTATTGTAAATTTCAAGAGCCAAAGGTTTTTGACGATTTTGACTATGCGCGTTATCTTTCAATGCAAAATATTTATGGATTATGTTATTGGCCTACAATAACACGAACAAGCATAGATGATGTAAGAATAAATATAATTATAGAAAAGCTTTTGTTAGTAAAAAGTTTTTTGATTGAAAAAATAAATAAAAATCTTCATGAGCCCATATCAAGTTTTTTAGCAGGATTAACGGTGGGTGCTAGAAATGCAATTCCGCTAGAACTTTTAAATAATTTTCAACGAACCGGAACGACGCATATTATTGCAATTTCCGGTTGGAATATAAGCTTTTTGGGGGCAATGTTTCTTCCGATTCTTTTTGCTTTGAGTTTGTCACGCAAACCGGCATTTTATGTTATGCTGGGACTAATATTTTTGTTTGTTATTTTTGTGGGAGCCGGATCATCTGTTATTCGTGCCGGTATTATGGGCTCCTTGGCATTATATGCTTTAGCTTATGGCAGATACAATAATGCCGGCAGAGCTCTTCTCTACAGTATCTGCGCTATGTTTTTGATTAATTCGCACATTATTTATGACGCCGGTTTTTGGTTGTCGGTTTCAGCTACTTTCGGACTAATATATTTTTCACCAATAGTAGATAAGTACTTAAAAATTAAGATCAAGATTTTGAAAGAAACTTTGGTGCCGACAATTTCCGCGATAATTTTTACTCTGCCGATTTCCTCTTATATTTTTGGTCATATATCGTTATGGTCTTTGCCGGTAAATATTATTATTCTGCCTTTTGTTGCCTATGCCATTATTTTTACTTTGCCGTTACTGCCATTTTTAATATTTTTTTCGCAGGGCATAGGGCAGATTTTATTTTTGCCAAGCGCAGTAATTCTAAATTTTATTGTGAAAGTTATAAATTTTTTTGGAAATATGCCCTTTGGCTATCTTCCTTTAAAAATTAATTTTTTTATAATGCTTGCTTTATATGGTCTAATTTTATATTTTACTTTTTGGAAGCTGAATCAACATGAAGAATAAAGAAAAAATATTTATTATTTGTTGCACACTTTTATTTATCAGCGATTTTTCTGTAGAAGATATTTTTATACGCCAAAAAAGCAGGGCGGTCTTTTGCGATGTCGGGCAAGGCGACGGGATTTTTATAAATTTGAAGGACGGAGTACAGATATTGGTTGATGGCGGACCGGATAATAAATTTGTTGGATGTGTCGGCAATAATTTGCCCTATTTTGACCACAGAATAGAATATATGATTATTAGCCATCCGGACAAAGACCATTTTGTCGGCGCAGTTGAAATTTTGAGAAGATATGACGTGGGCAAGGTTTTTATAAGTGGCGATAGTTCGGATATTTCGGAATATCAAGAATTTTTGCGCTTAGCTAAAAATAAATTGGAAGTTGCCACCAAAGATTCTGACATTAATTTTGAAAATGGAAAAATTGATTTTATGCATCTAGGAGGATACAAAGATAGTAATGATAGTTCTTTGATATTCAAATTGATTTATAATGGAAAATCAATTCTTTTTACCGGCGATGCGCCAGTTAAGATTGAAGATGATTTAATAAATAGTAACGCTGATTTAAAGGCGGATATCCTGAAGGTTGGACACCACGGGAGCAAAAATTCAACGAGTGAAGAATTTCTGCGCGCTATTTCGCCATTTTTGGCAATAATTAGTGTTGGCGAAAATAATTACGGACACCCATCATATCGGGTAATAAAGAATTTGGAAAATGCCGATATAAAATATAAACGTACAGACGAGGAGGGAGATATAGCGATACAATTGCCAATTATCAATGATAAATGAAGGTGTCACTATGCGACAAATTATTATTGACAAAATATATGTTTCTGGTATAAGCTTTTTGTAGAGGAGGACGAAATGTCGAAGCAGATAGTTGCATAGAAATGTCAGATTTGTAGGCGCGTCTTTTTTACAGAAGAAGATGCGCAAAATTGTGAAAATAAGCATGCTAAATTTTTAAAAGTACATACTGACATAATGCAATTGTTTAATGATTTTTTTCCTGTTGTAGCTATAAGGAGATATTTTATATATGCATACGGAAGTTACTCTGATGAAAAAATAGTTATACTTGGTTATAGTTGTAATTATTTTGATTTTGCGAGAGGAGTATTAAACCTAAGTTTGAAAATGTTGATTAGAGATCGGGTTCATACATATGCATGCGAGTCGGCAATTGAGGTTCTGTGTGAAGACCCGCTTCAGACAGTTAGGGAGTTTGTAGCAGGCAAGAAAGATAAATTGAGATTTAAACATCCGGATAGAACGCATTCAAACGCCTACGATTGGCTTGCTCTGCCATCAAAATAATATAGCCGTCCAAATAAGGACGGTTTTTTGATTTATATCTATATTCTGATAATATGTTAATAAGGAGGTAAAAGATGTGGAAACGAATTAAGGATATTGCTATAAAATATCCAAAGTTGACATCTCTCGTAACTTTTATTTTGTTCTTTTTATCAATAGAATATATTTTAAAGGGCGGGTGGCAATTGGCTCTTATTATTTCACTTTCTCTAGCAGTTCATGAGTATAGCCATGTGTTAGCAATGAAGATTTATAAGATTCCTGTAAAAGGCGTTATATTTATTCCTTTCTTAGGCGCTGTTGCCATTGGTGGAACAAAAGGGAAAATATGGACTAGGCAACAAGAATGTTTTATTGCTCTTGCGGGTCCAGTAATGGGGTATCTCACCGCGCTTCCTCTTTGGCTTTTGTGGAAGACGACAGATAATCTATTATATATCTATGGTATGGGGTTTGTTATTTTTCTTAATCTTTTCAATATGTTGCCAATGAGTCCGTTAGATGGCGGGAGAGTCATAAAGTCACTTTTAATGAGTATCTCATGGAAGTATAGGAAAATCGGATTTTTTATTTGGGGAATTCTGGTTCTCGGTTCGCTACTATTATTTGCAAAGTTGTTCCTTAGAAGCAGTTACGGAATCATGATGATGGTTTTATTGGGATGGTTTGGGTTTCAGGAAATCAGATTTGAATGGCATTATTACAGAGCCGGGCAAATGATTAATTGGCCTCTTTCCAAAAAAGCTATTATCGGCTTCTTGTTTGCCTATCTGGTGCTTGCCAGCTGGCCATTTTTGCTCATTGTTTATCTTTAGAAATCAAACCCCGCACCGTTCTTCGTTAAAATTACGAAGGATAAACTGTGGGGTTTTTGCATTTTTTTATAAATGTGGTAATATTTGTTATATATTTATAATTAAATTAATAAAGTATGGAAAGAACATTAGTCATCGTAAAACCTGACGCGCTTCAGCGTAATTTAATGGGGGAGATATTTGGACGTTTTGAGAGAAAGGGTTTAAAGGTTGTTGGACTAAAGATGATGCAATTAGAAGATTTAATGCTTGACGAGCACTATTCACATCACAAAGATAAGCCATTTTTTGATGGTCTTAAAAAGTTTATGAAGAGTGCACCGGTCGTAGTTGCGGTCTTGGAAGGATTGGAAGCGATAAGCGCAGTTCGTCTTATTGTTGGACCAACAAAAGGCAGAGCTGCTGATGCCGGAAGTATTAGGGGCGACCTTGGAATGAGTGGACAAGCAAACCTTGT
Source organism: Parcubacteria group bacterium CG10_big_fil_rev_8_21_14_0_10_36_14 (assembly GCA_002772895.1). Lineage (NCBI taxonomy): Bacteria > Parcubacteria group bacterium CG10_big_fil_rev_8_21_14_0_10_36_14. The sequence continues at coordinate 81,020 of PFCS01000042.1, forward strand.
TCATGCGTCAGACAGTTTGGAAAATGCGGAAGCAGAAGTTAAGAGATTTTTTAAGGACGAAGAATTATTTGAATATACAAAGGGTGATTGGGAATGGGTATATGGAGAGGAAGAAAGAGAATAGTTATTAATTGCATTATACAAAACAACCCGCCAAATTGGCGGGTTGTTTTTATTAGTTTTTATTTAGAGACTTTTCTTTCTTTCAGTCTTTTCTTGTGGTCGCGTAAGTAATAAAGTTTGGCGCGTCTTACCTTTGCTTGTTTTACCGGTTCTATTTTTGCAATCGTTGGAAGATGTAATGGAAATATTTTTTCTACACCGATGCTATCAGAAACTTTTCTTACAGTAATCGTTTTGCTTATTCCTTTATTTTTGATAGCGAGTATCATTCCTTCAAAAATTTGAATTCTTTCTTTTGCTTCTCCCTTTTTTCCAACTTCTTGAATTTTTTGATGAACCCTTACAGTCATGCCGGGTTTAAGATTTGAAAAATCTTTTAATACTTTATCTTCGGCACCTTCGGTAGAAGATAGTTCTTCTGTTTTGTCCGAAATTTTTTCGGCTGTCTCCTCTAGGATTTTTTTTACTTCTGGCTCTACTTCTGTATTTGTAGTTTCTACAGATGGAGATTCGGCAGGAGCTTCTTCTGGTTTTGGTTCGTTAGGAGTCGAAACTACTGGTTTTGCTTCTGTTTCTTCGTGCTCTTTTTGTTTTTCGGCAGAGGAAGAGGTATTCTTTTCGTCAGTCATATGTTTAGATTTTATTTTTTAACTCTTTATATTTTGCCATATTTTATTAGTTTTGTCAAGAGTGGCCACGCTTTGGTTTATAGATATTGGCCTGTTATTGATTTTTTGCTTTGTTTTATCTCTTCAGGCGTGCCTTCCGCTATAATCTCTCCGCCCTTATCTCCACCATCCGGGCCAATGTCAATAACCCAGTCCGCGCTTCTGATAACGTCTACATTATGCTCAATTATAACAACGGTATTTCCTTTATCAACTAATAGGTTTAATACATTCAGTAATCTGCGAATATCTTCAAAGTGTAGTCCTGTCGTCGGCTCGTCTAAAATATAAAAAGTTTTACCCGTTTCTCGGCGCGAGAGTTCTGTTGCAAGTTTTACTCTCTGGGCTTCTCCACCGGAGAGTTTATTAGCAGGCTGACCTAGGCGCAAGTATCCCAATCCTACATCATAGAGGACAGAGAGTTTGTCGTATATTAATTGCTGGTCAGTAAAAAATTCTCTTGCTTCTTGTACGGACATTTCAAGAACATCTGCTATGGTTTTCCCTTTATAATGAATTTCCAAAGCTTCTTTATTATATCTTTTTCCATTACAATCTTTACACTCAATAAAAACATCAGGCAAGAATTGCATTTCTATTTTCATATATCCTTCACCGCCACACGTTTCGCATCTTCCGCCTCCTTTGACATTAAAAGAAAATTTTCCCGCATCATAACCTTTCATTTTTGCCTCCGGAACCTCTGTGAATAAATCGCGGATTGCCGTAAAGACACTGGTATAAGTCGCGGGATTGGAGCGTGGAGTTTTTCCAATAGGTGATTGGTCGATAGAAATAACTTTATCAATATTTTCGATTCCTTTAATACTTTTATGGCTTGCCGGTAAATCTTTACTTCTATAAAAATGGGCGGAAAGAGCTTTTGCTAATGTATCAATAACTAGCGTTGATTTTCCGGAGCCTGATACTCCTGTAACGCATATCAATTTACCCAAAGGAAATTTAGCGGTGACATTTTGAAGGTTATTTCCAGAAGCACCAAGAATAGAGAGGGTTTTTTTGTTTCCTAATCTGCGTTTTTCCGGAGCTTTTATTTTTTTGGTGCCGGTAAGACATCCTGCGGTAATAGATTTTTTATTTTTTTTAATTTCTAGAACTGTTCCCTCGGCAATAATTTCTCCGCCATATTCTCCAGCGCCCGGACCGATATCAACAACCCAGTCAGCAGATTTTATTGTGGTAATATCATGCTCAACAGTAATAACCGTATTGCCATTATCGCGCAATTTTTTTAAAGTAGCTAAAAGCTTACTTGTATCTCGTTCATGCAGTCCAACTGTTGGTTCGTCTAAAATATAGATTACTCCTGACAGGTCGGAACTGATTTGAGTGGAAAGGCGAACGCGTTGAGCTTCTCCACCGGAAAGCGTTGTAATTGATCGGTCAAGCATAAGATATCCAAGACCTACATCAATAAGATTTTGTAATCTAATTATTATTTCTTTAATTGCCAAATTAGATATCTTTTTTTGGTTTTCGTCTAAGTCGGCGCTAAGTTTTTTGAAAACCGATACTGTTTTTTCAAGAGATAAGTTGACTAAGTCGGCGATGTTATATTTATCTATAGTGACCAAGAGCGCAACTGCGTTTAGACGTTTAGCAAGACATGTCGGGCAAGTCATTTTTCGCATATATCCTTCTATCTCTTTGCGCATATAGTCAGAATTGCTCTCTTTATATCTTTGCTCCAAGTTTTTAGATACGCCAGGAAATGTAGTTTTTTTATCATTTACTTCATACTCTTGTTCCCCGGTTCCCTCCATAATAATATCAACGGCTTTTTTTGATAATTCTGAAACTGGAACATTAATACTAAAATTATATTTTTCTGCAACAGCCGCAATTAGCTTGCTGTAGTAGGCGCTATTACCAGAAATTCTTGTCCATGGCTTGATGGCTCCTTGCGCCAAAGTTAATTTTTTGTTCGGTATTGCTAAATCCACATCTACTACCTGTCGGATGCCAAGGCCTGTGCAGGCGGGGCATGCTCCATAAGGATTATTAAACGAAAAGAAGCGTGGTTCTAATTCTTTTATAGTAAAATGGCACTTTGGACAACTTAGGTTTTCCGAAAGAATTATATTTTCATTTTTTTCTGGATTATAAATACTTATTATTCCGTTTCCCCAATCAAGATACATTCTTATCATTTTCAAAAATTCTTCATCCTGGTAGTTAACGCTTTTATTCAGCTCCAAAATAACAGCTTCAAGATTATGTATTGTCCCTTGTGGTGCTTCTTCTTTTATAAAATCTTCAATCGGATAAAACTTGTCGTTGAAGCGAATTTCTTTTACACCGTTTTTCATCATTTCTCGAACTGTACGCTTATGGTCTTTTCTGTCTTTATGAAAAAGAGGAACCAAGAGTTTTATATTTTCTTTCTGCGCTATTTTTTTTATTTTATGAGCAATATCAATAATTTCAAGTTGACCCAGAGGCTGACCATCATTTGGACAGTGTGGAGTTCCGATGCGCGCGAAAAGGAGACGCAAGTAATCATAAATTTCTGTAATGGTTCCGACGGTTGAGCGAGGATTTGAAGAGATGCTTCGCTGATCGATGGCAATGGTAGGGGAGAGTCCTGTGATTTCGTCTACGTCGGGCTTGTCTTGTGTTTCCAAAAATTGCCGCGCATAAGATGAGAGCGATTCCATATATCTGCGCTGACCTTCGGCATAGATTGTATCAAAAGCTAAAGAAGATTTTCCCGAACCCGAGAGTCCGGTTATCACGACAAACTTATTTTTTGGAAGTTTGACGTTAATATTTTTCAAATTATTAACTCGCGCGCCTTTGATGTTTATGTATTCGTTTGGCATAAGTTTTTATAAAAAAAGGAAGTGCTTTCTTACTCCCATTAATATACTATATAATTGTCAATCGTGCAAGAGGGGCAGGATAAATCGCGCTTCTCTTGACAAAAAGGCAAATTTATGCTATGCTACGGCTTAATAAAGGAGAGCATGATGCAAGGCGCAGAGCACTATACGGGTGATGGATTATTAGGTAGGTCATACAGAGGCTCTGTTGGTCACACCGATCATTATTCTGCAAATGGCGGATGGCTTGGCAGCTCATATATCAAGCCTAATGGCCGTGTTGACTACTATTCAGAAAATGGAGAAAGATTAGGGGGCTCTTTTACAAGAATTAATGGCGAGGCAACGTACTATGATGACAATGGTAAGTTGGCCGGTAGGTTATATAAAAAAGCCGATGACTCTACTGAACATTGGTTTGCAAATGGCGGACGGCTTGGCAGGTCATATTACGGTAATAGCAGTTATTTCACAATGTTTGGACATAAGCAGAAAAAAGAAAAAATTCAGGATAATGTTTGCTCATTTGGCGTTGCCGATGGAGGCAGAGGCGATGGAGGCGCGGCTATAGATATGGAGTTGGGTTTTGTCGGTATGGCGGCGATAGTAATAGTCGCAGTTGGATTTTTGGTGGTTTATAGTGTTGCCCATGTTGCCATAGATGTATATAAGGGTACTATAGAATTTTTGCAAGAGTGGGATAATGAGATAGAAAAAGAGTGTTACAAAAAAAGAAAAAATAATTTACGACACTATGATATGATAACAGGTGTCACGGATATGTCTGACATAGAGGAAGAGATATCAGAAGCTAAAAAATATAAGTATGTTACTTTTTTCTTTACTATTTTATTTTTTATTTTTCTCTCCAAGATATTTTTTTAAAAAAGCTTCCAATTTATTGGAACCTTTTTAAGATATCTCTATTCTTTATTGATTATATAAAGGATATGACTTATGGTTGCTGTATTGCAGTATCTTTTCCTAAGCAAACACTGTCACTTTTAATGAGGGTTGCATAATAAGCTTTACAAAAATTTTCATTTGTTGAGCAAGGTACTGCAGAATAGTTTGCTCCAGTGGCAAACCATTTACTATCGTAGCTAAATGCACATATATAATTTGTTTTACATTGTTTTTCTCCTGATGAGCACTCTAGTTTTGCTATGTCGTTATCAGGACCAACTCCGGTTATACAACAAAGTGCTCCTTCGCTTCCATTTGAGCATAGTCCGTTTTTTGTCACTTCACCCGTAGTCTTATCCTTTAATACTCCAATACATTCCCATTCACCAGGAACTGTACCAGCATTAGTGCAATCAATATTAGATCTACAAGAAGTACCTATTGAAACAGGATCTCCTGCGCAGCTACCAATATTTCCTAATTTTTCTTCTGATAGTTCCTTTCCCGTAGTGAGGTCTATACACTTTCCACTTATGCAATTAGAATTAAATGCGCATAATCCAAACGCCGGTATACTTTTTTTTGCTAGTTTCACACAGATGCCATTTGAAACAGATTTAGTTGCAGGACCTGAATCTCCCAAGCTACTTACTACCATATAAGCGCCTACGCCTGTAGCAGTATCTACAGGGTTGGCTATGACGAATTTACCTAACGTTTTAGCTATTGGTTTCAGTACATTCAAAGCGCCTCTTATAATATATTGCCCAGCAGAAGCAACGTTAGAGGCTCCAGCCACAGCTCCTCCGGTTACAGCAGTTGCGCTCCAAACAACAACCTTAGATGCTGCTATTATTTGTCCAGCTTCTCCCCCAACTTCCTCACATGTATCTCCAGTAAAACAATCACAATCATTACTACAGTTTGTTAAGGCAACTTTGCCTGTTTTTTGCGGAGAATCGGCAGGACAGTCTCCGTTTTTTGAATTTAGCACTGTTAGCACTGACCGCCTCACCATTTTTATTTCTGGAAGTTTTAGTTGGGTAAGTGCTGGGTTTATCGTATTTAATAAGAAATATGAACCAAGCGTTAAGAAGAGTCCTACGATTGCGCCCAATATTCTTTCTTTTGCAGAATTGATAGCTCCGGGGTTTCCGCCTTTTGCAGAACTGATAGCTCTGGGGTTTCCGACTGATGTTAGGTATTGGAGCCCGCCTATCATAATCATAATTACAGCAACGATGCTGACGATAGAAACTAAATAAGTATAAATTCGCGGTATATAATCTAGTAGTCCCTTTACTTGTGTTCCGCCGATTGATACCTGAAGACTTACGGTTGGCGGAGGCGCGTAACAATAAGCTGTTGTTTTTCCATCAAAAGTGGTACATTCTTTTTTTGATGAAGCGGTTTCTGTCCAAATACCACTTTTTTGTTTACATAAGTCTTGTGGCCAGCATTGCATTGGCGGTTCTTTGGCTGTGTTACCGGTAGTCTGCGCGAAAACAAAAATTGGCAAGGCATAAACTCCTATTAATAATAGTAGGGTAAATAGGACAAAAATTTTTTTAAAAAAAGACATATTATTTATATAACTAAATTATCAATAAAAGATATAGAAATTATTCTAATAATTTATCTATCAGTTGCTTAAATGTTTCTTTTGGTATGGCGCCTTCTACTCGTATCGGTTTGTCCTCATATCCTTTTTTTATGAAAAAGAATGTCGGCGTTCCGCGCACGTTATTATTCAACCCTGCGGATAAATCCGCTTCTATACTTTTTAAATAACGTTTTTCGCTAACGCAGGACCAAAATTTATTTTCATCAATAGCAATTTGTTTAATTGCTTTTTGTGGATCAATATCCGATTGATAAAGTTTGTCATGGAGTTGCCAAAATGCGCTTTGTTCATTTGCGCATTTGCCAATTAAAGCAAGCGCGCTTGATTCCGGATAAAGCTCATCAATCGGAAATTCTCGGTAAATAAAATTTATTTTATCTTGGTATTGCAACATCATTTCGCGGGCAATACTTGAAACATCTTTTGAAAATGGGCAGGAAAAGCTGGCAAATTCTATAATTGTAAGCTCCGGCAAGTCTGCGCCAAAGGCTGGCGCATCCATATCTATAATTTCTCTTGCATTATATTTTTGTTCTGTGGCATTCGATTTAATCGCGGAAAAGCTCCCACCCTCTTGTATAGAGATTGCCCCGGTTTTTATTTGAAAATAATATCTGCCAACTTGAATTAAAAAAATTACCAATCCAAGAATAAGCAAAATACTAAGGAGCTTTAAAATAAATTTTGCGCTAGAATTCATATATATTATTATAACATCTTTTATGCTATACTTATAATAGTATGAAAAAAATTAGAGCCGAAAAAAGAGAAGAGAAAAGACAAAAGAAAAAAGGTCACAAAGTGTCAGGTGGCAGAGTTCGGGCATTAGCAAGGTTAATAGAGGATAAGGCAAAGTAGTAAACAGATGATGAATACGAGAATGTTCTGAGATTTTATCTCTCTGGACAAGTATTGACAAATATAGCCGAATATGCTATACTATTGATATATGAACGTGAAATTCATCATAAATATAGTGCAAATTGTTTTAGCGATTTTTTTAATTATTGCTATTATTTTGCAGGCTCGCGGTTCCGGACTTGGCTCTGCTTTTGGTGGAGACAATATGGTTTTCAGAACAAAGCGCGGAGTTGAAAAAATTCTTCATACTATTACTATTGTTTTGGCCATTATCTTTCTTGGCCTCTCTCTCGGTTTAATTTTTATAAAATAAAATTCAAAGTATTACGAAGTAAGAGGATAGCCATATGTCGCAAAGCGACACGATATTATTCGTAATTCATAATTCGTAATTTTTTTTGTGTGCCTCAGAAGATATACCAATTTTTATTAAATATTTATAAGGAGGTAAAAAATCGCCTCGCTTATATTAAGAATGTCAAAAGACGAATAAAGATGGTAAACGTTGAAAAAAAAGCTATTTTAGATTTATTCAAAAGAAAGCGTTTTCCTCGTCCATCACAATTTCGTTATTTGCCTCGTTTTTTAAATAAAAAAGAAAAAACTTTTTTGGTTATTTTTTCAATACTGACTTTCTCGGGTATCGTTGGGCTTGTATCTCTTTTGTATTTCAATAATACCGTAGAAGTAGCTGCGCGCGGAGGCGAATATACCGAAGGTATTGTTGGCTATACGCGTTTTATTAATCCTCTATACAGTCAAAATAACGAAGTTGATAAGGATTTAACAGCTCTTATTTATTCCGGACTTACAAAAAGAAATGAGCGATTAAACATGGTCATGGATTTGGCAGAGAGCTACGAAGTTAATGAAGAAGAGACAATTTATACTTTCAAATTAAAAGAAAATATACTTTGGCATGATGGCAAATCATTTACCGCTGATGACATAGTTTTCACGATTAACGCCATAAAAGACCAAAATTATAACAGTCCGTTACGAACGAGCTGGTCAGCCGTAGAGGTTACCAAGATTAATGATTTTTCGGTTCAATTTAAATTAAAAAAATCTTTTGGCAATTTTTTAGCTCTTACTACTGTTGGGATTTTGCCAAAACATATTTGGGAAAAAGTCCCTGTTGCTAATATTAATCTTGCAGAGGCCAATAATAAACCGGTTGGAACAGGACCTTACAAGTTTAAATCATTTACAAAAGATAAGGTTGGTGCGATAAAAGCATATGAACTTATAGCAAACGAAAAATATTATGGTGAGAAACCAAATTTGGAAAAACTTATATTAAAATTTTATCCAGAATACATTTCTGCGATAAACGCACTGGATAACAGACAGATAGATGGCTTAGCCTTTGTTTCAACAGAGGGGATGAAAGATTTGAAATTAAGAGGACGCCTCAATTTTTATGATATTCGTCTTCCGCAATATACCGCTTTATTTTTTAATGAGGGCAACAACGTTATATTAAAGGATATCAACATAAGACAAGCATTAGCTTTGGCGATAGATAGAAAAAGAATTGTCAAAGAAGCGCTTTTAGAAGATGGCGCTCTTATAGAAAGTCCGATTCTTCCAGGATATTTTGGGTTGGAAGAAGATACTTCTCATTTGGTACATAACGAAGCAGATGCGCAAAAAATTTTAGTAGATGATGATTGGGTACTGAAAGATGGTAATAAATACAGAATAAAAGGAACTACACAATTGAAAATAGTTTTAACTACAATAGAAAAGGGACAAAATGTAAAAGCAGCAGGAATTATAAAAGAAAATTGGGAAGCAATAGGCATCCAAGTTGAATTAAAAATTATTTCAACTTCAAATTTGAATGTTCTTTTAACCGATAGAAGTTATGAGGTTTTTCTTTTTGGACAAATGTATGGAACTGATTTAGACCCATACGCTTATTGGCATAGTTCCGCAATAAAATATCCAGGATTAAATCTTGCCGGATACGGAGAGCGTAAAGCAGATGCTCTTCTAGAACAGGCAAGAAAAACAGTTGATAAGGTTGTAAAACAACAAAAATATCAAGAATTTGAAGCGTTGTTAGTCGAAAATTTTCCAGCTATATTTTTATGGGAACCAAAGTATAATTATTTGATTGATAAAAAAATAAAAGGACTTAAGATTAATAATCTCGTTACTCCATCAGATAGATTTACAAATCTTTTCTCAGCTTATATTAAAACAAAACGCATATTTAGATAAATCTCAGATTTTAGATTTATAGTACGCCTGAGTGGTGAAACTGGTATACACGCATGATTCAGGTTCATGTGCCGTAAGGCGTGAGGGTTCGACTCCCTCCTCAGGCATTTAAGATAATTGATTAATTTTTATGGTAGAAAGAAAAAAAATAAACAAAAGACCTAGACGACAAAGAATACAAAGACCATTTGATAAAAAAAATATTGAAAATATCAAAAAACTGCGTATTATTCCTTTGGGCGGATTAGAAGAAATTGGTAGAAACTGTACCCTTTTTGAATATGGCGATGATATTGTCATAGTCGATATGGGACTCCAGTTTCCCGAAGAAGATATGCCGGGGATTGATTACATAATTCCCAATTTTGATTACTTAAAAAATAAAAGTAAAAAAATTAAAGGTATAATCATAACTCATGGTCACTATGACCATATTGGGGGAATACCTCATCTAATGGCAAAAATTGGAAACCCAATAATTTATACAGCCCCCCTTACCGCCGGTATAATCAAAAAAAGACAAGAAGAGTTCCATGATGCGCCTCCTCTAAAAATACAAACTGTAAAAATAGGAGATACGATAAAGCTCGGAGTTTTTACTTTTGAGCCGTATCATATAAATCATAATATTTTTGATGCTTTTGGCGTAGCTTTGGATACCCCTTTGGGTTATATCATCACGACCGGAGATTTCAAATTTGATTTTACTCCTGTAAATGACGAACCGGCAGATCTTACGCAAATTGCGATGTATGGAACAAAAAAAGTTTTAGTGCTTATGTCGGATAGCACAAACGCTGAAAGTCCTGGTTATCAAATTTCCGAAGGCGAAATAAATCATGATATGGACAAAATTTTTGAAGATGCGAAGAGCCGAATTATTATTGGTACATTCTCATCTCTTTTAACTCGTGTTCAACAGCTTATTTCTTTGGCGGAAAAGTATAATAGACGCGTTCTGATTCAAGGCAGAAGTATGAAGAGTAATATTGAGATTGCTCATAGCCTCGGATATATGAAAGTAAAACCACACACGATCATAGAAGAGAAAGATTTTAAAAATATTCCGGATGAAAAGCTTATCGTTATTTGTACCGGAGCGCAGGGTGAAAAAAATGCCGTCTTAATGCGCGTAGCAAATAATGAACACCGTCTTATAAGAATACAAAAAGGAGATACTATTGTTTTTTCGTCTTCTGTAATTCCCGGCAATGAAAGAACGGTTCAACACCTGAAAGACACTCTTGTTCGTCATGGAGCAAAAGTTATTCATTATCAAATGATGGATGTTCATGCTGGAGGTCATGCCAAGCAAGAAGACTTAAAATTAATGATGCGTCTTATAAAACCGGAATATTTTATTCCAATTCATGGAAACAGATATCTTCTTGAAATGCATGGAAATTTGGCAGAGAAAACCGGCATACCGAGAGAAAAAATATTTATCGCTTCAAATGGTCAGGTTATAACCTTTGATAAACGTGGCGGACGACTGACGCAGGAAAAAGTTCCGAATGATTATGTAATGATTGATGGGCTCGGTTATGCCGATTCAAATGAAGTGGTGCTTCGCGACAGAAGACAGCTGGCAGAAGATGGAATGTTCGTTGTTATTGTTACGATAGACACAAAAACTAGCGAACTTATCGGCAATCCTGACATTATTTCGCGTGGGTTTGTTTATTTAAAAGAACATAAGCCACTAATTGAACAAGCCAGAACAAAAGTTAAGCTTTTATTAAAAGATACCGACCCTGCTTCGCCGGCATTTGAGGATTATCTAAAGAATAAAATAAGGAATGAAATTGGACAATTTTTATGGAAAAGAACAAAAAAACGTCCAATGGTTTTGCCGGTGTTAATAGAGGTTTAAAATCTAAATTTTTCAATCAATAGTTTCTAACTTACAAATTTTAGAAACCCTGCATTGCGGGGTTTCTAAAATTTTGATAATATAAGAATATATGACGGTAAAAAAACAATCTCAGCAAATCATCTATTCCGGGATTCAGCCGACCGGCCTGCTTCATATTGGCAATTATTTTGGCGCGCTGAAAAATTTTGTCGTATTACAAAGTCAATATAAATGTTATTTTACTATCGTTGATTTGCATTCTCTTGCTACAAACTTTGATCCGAAAGAGAAACCTAAACAAATTTTATCTTTAGCGATGGATTATTTGGCGCTTGGGCTTGATCCGAAAAAATGTACAATTTTTGTTCAGTCGCATGTGCCGGAGGTAACAGAGCTTGCTTGGATTTTTAATTGTATTACACCGGTAAAAGAGTTGGAACGTATGACGCAGTTTAAAGACAAAGCGGTTCATCAAAAAAAGAATGTGAATATGGGACTTTTTGATTATCCGGTTTTACAAGCCGCGGATATTTTACTTTTTAAATCAGGGTTAGTGCCAGTTGGCGAAGATCAAGCTCAGCATATTGAACTTACTCGCGATATTGCCAAATGGTTTAACGCTCGTTTTGGCGAAACATTTCCTTTGCCCGAAGCGCTCCTTACGGAGTCGCCAAGAGTTATGAGCCTGTCAGATCCTTTTAAAAAAATGAGTAAAAGCATGGGGGAAAAATCTTATATTGCGCTTACAGATGATAGCAAAATCATAAAAGACAAGATTTCTAAGGCCGTGACAGAACCGTCTGGTATAATTGATGAGAAAAAAATAAAAGATAATCCTGGGATGATGGGAGCGTATAATCTTTTAGAGATGTTGCGTCTTTTAGGAAATAAAAAACAATACGACAGATTTAAAAAAATAAAAAAAATAAGTTATAAAGATTTGAAAGAAGCCGTAGCTCACGAACTTGCCAATCATTTTGAGCTTTTTAGAAAACACAGGGCAGTTCTCCAAAAAAACGAAGGAAAAGTTCAAAAGATTTTGGAAGCCGGCGCTAAGAAAGCGAGAATAGAAGCATTGAAAACAATAGAGGATGTTAGAAAGAGAGTAGGGATTAGATAGTTTATTTAAAAACATGAAACAAGGAGGAAAAAATGAAAGCGAAAGAGATCACACCAAGAGAAGTTAGTATATTGGCTCTTTTTAAGCAGAGATTATATAACCCTACAAAAGAAGATATACTGGTCGTTGAAAATGACTTAAAGGAGATGGGTGTATCAATAGAAGTAGAGAGGATACTAAAATTAATGTTGAAAGAGGCTCAAAATAAAATAAATAAAAAAATCGAGTAAAACGCTCGGATTTTTTGTATATTGTATTTTTTTGTGCTAACATAAGTTTAGTCCTTTGGAGGGAAAAATGAGAAAAATTAGTGGACTGGAAGCGAGCATTCTGGCATATTATGCGCAATACGCAGAGTTTATAGAACGCGATAATGAAAATTTGGAGGATCGATTGGGTGTAGAATCCCGTAAAATATTGAGAGAAATGAGAAAGATTTGGAGAGGAAAAAAAATTAAAAAAAGTGTATCAGGAATGTCCGCGCAGGCCATTTGGGATTGGGCAAACAAAAAAACCGAGTAAAATACTCGGTTTTTTTAATATTCAGGTAAACAAATAAGCCGAATTTTGTTCCCATTATTCGTCAGTTGACGGAGATGGGGGTGATTATCTATCTAGACTTTGCATTACTGCAAAGTTCGAGCGGCCTACCATTTCCCTTGCGGGAACCTTGGCCTTGCACCGGGCAGGGTTTACCGTCCTCGGCTGTCGCCAGCCGGGAAGAGAAGTAGCAATTTCGTAATATACGAAACACACCTTCTAACTTTTCACATTTGGCTCCCGAAGGAGCTTTAATCGTCTCTGTGGCACTTTCCCTAAATTTCATAAATGAAAATTTCTCGCGAGAGGTAATTTCCATATATTTATATTGGTCGACGTTATCGACTGCCCATAATTCTGTTAAAGAAATGGTGTTCGGACTTTCCTCTCCCGACAAGTCGGGAGTAACCACCTTGCTTACCTGAATAGATACAATATAGCACATTTTAGTTTTTTTGTCAAGTGCCTGCCTTGAAATTTTAGTTAAATAATGGTAATTTGGAAGTGTATGAAGATGCGATTATTTTTTACTACAATTCAGTTGCCGGTAGATTATGTAATGTTGGTTTCCGCTGCCCTGGCGTCTTATTTTATCCGCTTTGGATCAGCCTATGCGGATTTGGAACCGGCTGTTTCCATCATTCCATATAATTGGTATTTTTTATTATCTTTTACCATTCCTCTAGTATGGCTTTTGATATTTGCTTTAAACGGTTTATATAAGATAAAAGAAAGAAAATTTTTTGATGATATCCCAAAAATTATTTTTGCCTGTTCAACCGGGATAGTATTTGTTATTGCTCTTATATTTTTCAAGCGCGAATTTTTTGCTTCACGTTTTATTATTTTAGCGGCATGGGTATTATCTATTGTTTTTGTTTCGTTTGGGAGAATAATAATAAAATTTATTTATTACTTATTCAAGAAAAAGGGGATAGGTGTTTTACGAGTGGCCGTAATTGGAAGCGGAAAAGCATATGACGCCATAAAAAATGAATTTTTAGAAAATCCGGTTTTAGGAAGAAAAACAGTTGCTTTTTTTGTTGTTCTTGATGAAATGGCAAAGTATGCTTTAAAAAACTTAAAGTCAGAAAAGAAGCTTGATGAAATAATTTATGCTGGTATTCCAACAAGAGATGCTCATATTGAGCTGTTAAGGTTTTGTGAAGAAAATAGAATCAATTTTAAATATAGCGCGGATTTTTTTTCAACCACTTTGAAGAATATAGAAATGACTACGGTTGCCGGCATACCCATGGTAGAAGTAAAAAGAACTCGTCTTGATGGCTGGGCAAAAGTATATAAAAGATTTTTTGATATTATTGGTTCCTTTTTTTTGATAATATTATTTTTTCCAATAATGCTTGTGGTTGCGATTGCTATAAAATTTGATAAATCAGCTCCGGGTCCCATTTTTTGGTCGCATCTTGATGATGGCAAAAAAGCTAAGAGAATCGGAGAAGATGGTAAGCCATTTAATTATTTTAAATTTCGTTCAATGAAAACCAATACTCATAATATGAGATACGAAGAGTTGGCGGGACTTAATGAACGACTAGGTACGCCAATGGTAAAAATAAAAAACGATCCTCGTGTCGGTAGGGTCGGAAAATTTATTAGACAGTATAGTTTGGATGAATTACCGGAATTTTTTTTAGTCTTTAAGGGAGACATGAGTTTGGTTGGACCTCGTCCGCATTTACCGGAAGAAGTTTCAAGTTATAGCGGACACCACAAACACATTCTTTCAATTAAACCCGGGATAACCGGATTAGCTCAGATTTCTGGCAGAGCTGACCTTGGTTTTGAAGAAGAGGTAAAGCTTGATAAATATTATATGGAAAACTGGTCGATGTGGATGGACTTGTATATTTTACTCAAGACTCCATTTGTTGTTTTGAGTAAAAAGGGAGCATATTAAATTAGGTATTATATGAAAATAGCCTTAATTCATGATTATCTATCCCAGCAAGGAGGAGCTGAGAAAGTTTTAAAAACGTTTACCGAGATTTGGCCGGAAGCGCCGATTTTTACTTTATTTTATGATGAGGAAAAAATGGGCAAAGAGTTTCATGGAACAAAAGTTATCACATCTCCGCTTCAAAAGGCGCCCAGTATAAAAAGCTATTATCAGTGGTATTTGCCTTTTATGCCTTTGGCGACAGAGAGCTATGACTTATTGGGTTATGACGTTGTTTTATCTTCCACCTCAGCTTTTGCCAAAGGGATTTTAACGCGTCCGGGAAGCACGCATTTTTCGTATTGCCATACTCCGACTCGTTATCTTTGGAGCGAGACCCATTCTTATGTTAGTGAGTTAAATATTCCGAAACCGATTAAATGGGTGCTACCTCCGGTTTTAAGCAAATTACGCCTTTGGGATAGATCGGCTGCCGACAGAGTTGATTATTTTATCGCCAATTCTGATGCAGTTGCAGAACGTATTAATAAATATTATCATCGCAGAAGCGAGGTTATATATCCACCGATAGAAACTGACAAATTTTATATAAGTAAGCCAGAAGATTTTTATTTAATTGGCGGTCGGCTAGTAAGCTATAAACGTTATGACGTGGCAATACAAGCATTTAATAAGCTCGGTATCAATCTTTATATTTTTGGCGAAGGGCCAGCGAGTGAATATTTGAAAAGTATTGCCAAGCCGAATATAAAATTTTTAGGGAAAGTAGGCGAATTGGTAAAACAAGAGCTTTTTAGCAAGTGCCTTGCTTTTCTTCATCCGCAAGAAGAGGATTTTGGCATTACAGCGGTTGAAGCGATGGCATCAGGCAGGCCGGTTATCGCATATCCAAAGGGCGGAGCGCTTGAAACGGTTGTTCCAGGAGTAACCGGAGAGTTTATCGATGAACAGGCGTGGGAAGATATAGTAGGAGAAATAATTAGATTCAAACCGGAAAAATATAATTCACAGACAATTCGAGAACACGCTAAAAAATTTGATACGAAAATTTTTAAAGAAAAAATTTGCGGATTTATTAATGAGAATTTAAAATAATTTTTTATTTATTAAAAATTATTATGATGCATAATCCTAATAAAGAAAAAAATATTTGCATAGATGCAAGAGCGCTATTGGGCTCTGGCGGAATTCCACAATATACCAGGCACCTGATTAATAATCTCAATAGTGAAAATAAAAAAATATATCTTTTTTGCAACTCTTTGCATCGCCTTAAAGAATTTGAGAGCAGATTTTTAAAAGTTTTTTTTCGAGCGCCAAATAAATTATTTAATCTTAGCTTACTTTTATTCGGTTTTCCCAATATAAATAAGATGATTGAAAAACGCATTAAAAATAAGATAGATTTATTTTTGTTGCCTAACATAAATTTTTGGAAAAGCAAGGGAGATAAAAAAATCGTCATTGCTCATGATTTATCTTTCGCGATTTGTCCAAAATTTTTCAATTTACGTGATCGTATTTGGCATTGGATAATAAATCCTAAAAAACTTTATAAAAATTCAGATTTAATAATAGCCGTATCAAATAATACCAAAGAAGACTTAATAAATATTTTTGGGATAAACCCTCAAAAAATAAAAGTTGTTTATCCGGGAATAAGCATTGATGCAGGCGAACTCCAAAATAGAAAGGGGAATTATATACTTTATCTTGCCAATCTGGAACCAAGAAAAAATATTTTAGGGCTTATTTCGGCTTATGAAAAATGTAATACAGGATTAGATCTTTATATAGCAGGAACAGGAAAGCATAAAAAAATAATTAAAAAGAGGATTACTAAAAGTGATAAAAAAGATAAGATAAAAATGGTTGGGTATATTAGGGAGAGCGATAAAGCCAGACTTATTTACGAATCTCAACTTTTTGTTTATCCTAGCTTTTACGAAGGGTTTGGCTTTCCGCCTTTAGAAGCTCAGATTTTGGGAGTGCCGGTTGTTGCCAGCTCTACATCTTCTATGAGCGAAGTTTTGGGAGATAGCGCGCTTTTGGTCAATCCCTATAATATTAATGAAATATCCAAAGCGATGGAAGATGTTCTAAATAATTTAGAATTAAAAAATAGATTAATTGAAAAAGGCTGGGAGAATGTAAAAAAATATAGCTGGGAAAAATGCGCCAGGGAAGCGGGAGAAATAATAAATTCATTTTTATGAAAATAATTATTGACGCCAGGTTTTTTGGGACAGAAACCGGTATTGGCAGATATGTAAAGGAGGTTGTAGAAAATTTAGAGCAGATTGATAAAACCAATCAATATGTTATTTTTTTATCGTCAAAAAATTGGGATTTATATAACCCAAAAAATATAAATTTTAAGAAAAAAAAAGTTGATCTAAATTGGTATACATTAAAAGAACAATTGTTTTTGGGCAAATATATAGATGAAGAAAAGGCTGATATTGCATATCTCCCGCATCTTAATATTCCGTTTTTTTTGAAGACACCTTATGTGATGACTGTCCATGATCTTATACTAAAACATTTTAAATCAGTGCGCGCCAGCACCTTGGGTCCGCTAAAATTTTATATAAAATATTTTTTTTATAATTTTATTTTGAGTCGAGGAGTTCGGCGGGCAAGAAAAATTATTGCCCCAACATATTTTGTAAGGAACGAAATAATTAAAGAGCTTGGAGTAGACCCGGATAAAGTGCGTGTTGTTTACGAAGGTCTTTCTGCATTGCCACGAAACATTGATTTAGGCAAAAATTTTCTGCGCGACAAAGGGATTTTATCTCCCTATATATTATATGTAGGCAATGCCTACCCTCATAAAAATTTGGATTGTTTGATAGAAGCGTTTCATAAAATAAAAAAAGAACAATCTGATTTACAATTGGTTTTGGTCGGCAAGCGAGATTATTTTAGTAAGCGGTTGGAAGAAGAATCTAGAAAAAAATATTCACAATTTAATATCAAATATCCAAAAGATATTTTATTTTACGGATACGCCAGCGATGAAGAGCTTGTGACGCTATACAAATATGCAAAAGTTTATGCCTTTCCTTCGCTAATGGAAGGATTTGGATTGCCACCCTTAGAGGCGCTTTCATTTAATTTGCCCGTTGTCTGTTCCGACATTCCGGCTTTACATGAAGTCTTGGGAAATGCGGTTTTATATTTTAATCCTTATAATGTTGAGGATATAAAAGAGGTTTTAAAAAAATCTTTGATAGGATATAGTACTGACGCTAATGTGAACACTTTGCTTGCGAGATATCAATTTAAAAAAACAGCAGAAGAATATTTGGAAATTTTTTATAAGAATGTTAATATTAATAAAAAAGACACAAGGAGAAAATGATGAGTTCTTTTAAAGAAGTCTCTATTAGCGCCGAAATAATTTTTAAAGAATTTTGCGGATATATACATAGTGTAAAAGATCAAGAATATATAGCGCTTCTTTTAGCTCGTATTTATAGTTCGGAGACATCTGCCATAGTTCCCGAAGTATCAATTTATTGGGTATTGCCTTTTCGTTGGATGTTTTTTGGAAAAAAAATTGGACTACCCAAAGAAGATTTTTTAAAATTAATTTATAGCCCGAATCTGTAAGGAGAAGAAAGATGGCAAGAAAAGAAGGAAGTTATTTTTGCTGTACTGTAGATGACCTTTTCCAATTAATTAAGGATATCGCAGGATTTGAACGTTGGAAAAAGCAGGATAAAATAGTTTTTAGAACAGCAATTGACGACACATACGAAGATAATGAACTTTCTGTTTTATATGCTTCGTTTTCTTTTTCTGCGCGGGTTCAACAAGCGGTAAAAATAGTATTAATGGGAAAAAATAAAAATATCACAAAAGAAGAATGGTTAAAAATTCTTGTAAAAGAGTGGGGAGAAGAATGGGGATTTTCTTGGAAAAACAAGAATAAAGAATTTCTTAAAAAGATATTATGATGGGTCCCTACAGAGAGCCTGACGGATTCTTTTGTTCCGCAGAAGGACTTTTAGAAATATTTTTTGTCCTTGAAGGAGATGGTATTCTGAGACATAAAAGTTCTTTAATAAATATCGTAAAAATTGTATATGGAGAAATGATTGAGTTTGATTTTCCTTTTTTTATTATCCTGATTTTAAGTAATATAAAAATGCAAAAGTTTTGGCAGCTTATAAGTTTTAGTAAAGGGCGCGGAATTCTAAAAAGAGATTGGTTCATGGCGATAGAAAAAGTTTTTATAGGTGGTTGATTTTAACCGCCTTTTTTGATACATTATTCTCATGGACAAATCACTATCTGAAAATAAAAAAGCATATCATGATTACGAAATACTGGAAAAATACGAAGCCGGTATTGTTTTGTATGGATTTGAGGTGAAAGCGGTAAGAAATGGTAATATGAGCTTAAAAGGCGCATATGTAACTTTTCATAATAATGAGGCCTTTCTCACAGGCTCTTACATCGGTAAATATAAACCAGCAGGCGGACTATCGGATTATGAGCCCGAACGTTCAAGAAAGCTTTTACTTAAAAAGCGTGAAATTCTCTATCTTAAGGGAAAAAGCGAAGTAAAGGGCTTGACAATCCTGCCCCTTTTAGTGTATACTAAGGGAAGCAAGGTAAAGATTGAGATAGGGATAGGAAAAGGAAAGAAACAGTATGAGAAAAAAGAAATTAAGAAAAAGAAAGATATTGAGCGTGATATCAAAAGAACTTTGAAATATTAGCTTTATATAGCTTATAACTCATTAGGGGATGCTAGGCATCGATGGGAATATAAGCAATATGTGCAAGTCGGGGTGAGCACCCCGTAAACAGCTCAACCGTACAAGTGCAAACTTAGTACAAAGAGCCAAAAGCGTTTTAGCTAATGCTTTTGCGCCAAGGCTCGCAATGGCTGTCGCTTAATAGCAATAGCCCATCCGCTCGGTTGATTCTCGATAAGCCGAATCCGGGTGTCATATTTCGAGATAGGTAATAAGGGTTTGTTCAGCCTGATTTACCAAAACACAAATTGAACTTTGCGATTGGTTATTTCGCCTACTTTTTAACCGATTGCGAGAAACCAAGTGGGCTAAGCTTGTAGATTGTATTGTGTATTATTTTCAGACGCGGGTTCGACTCCCGCCATCTCCATTTGTTTTTGAAAAATTCGAAGATAGATGGAGATGATTAATTAATCAAATAAATCAACATGAGGATTTCGCGCAAAAAGCGTCCGGAAAAACCGCAAATAAGATTTAAATATAACGAGGGGATAAGAACTCCCCGTCTTAAAATTGTTGATGATGAAGGAAATTTTTTAGGTGAAATGGATACGCGTGATGCTTTACGCATGGCAGAAGAGCAGGGAAAGGATTTGATAGAAATCGTCCCAAAAGGTGACTTGCATATCGCAAAAATTACTGATTACGGAAGATTTAGATATCAAAAAGAAAAAGAAATAAAAAGACAAAAGGCTCAGCAAAAAAAGATCGAAGTAAAAGGAATACGTCTTTCTTCCAGAATCGGCAGACATGATATTGATTTGCGTATTAGACAGGCACTAAAGTTTTTAGAAGATGGAGATAAGGTCAAGGTGGAACTGATGCTAAAAGGAAGAGAGAAGGGGCATCCGGATATTGGAAGAGAAGTTTTAAATAATTTTGTAAAAGAAACTGGAGATAAAACACCGATTAAAATAGAACAGCCTGTATCCAGGCAGGGATGGAAGTTTTTCGTTATAATTGCTCCTGGACAAAATAATTTTCAAAATAATCAAGAAAAAGCCGAAGAACAGAAAGAGGATGTTCAAGGCCTTTAAATAAAAAAGTATGGGAAAATTAAAAACACATAAAACGGTGACCAAAAGATTTAAGGTTACCAAAACAGGAAAGGTCTTAAAAAGAAAAGCGGGACAAGGTCATTTTAATTCAAGAGAATCAAGCAAGACAACGCGTAAAAAACGCAGAGATGTTTCAATGTCTGAAACATTGAATAAAAATATAAAAGAATTAATGTAAAAAGGTGTCGGGTAATTAGGAGTTTAGTCCTGCATGGCGGGATAGCTTAGCCTACAACCTAAAACCTACAACCTAAAACTTAAATTATTATGCCAAGAGTAAAAAGAGGTAAAGCCCATGTAAAACGCAGAAGAAATATCTTACAAAAAGTTAAGGGTTTTAGAGGTGGAAGAAAAAATCTTATTAAACAAGCGAAGACAGCCGGAACAAAAGCCGGAGCTCACGCTTATCGTGACAGACGAGTTAAGAAAAGAGTTAACCGAGGCTTTCAACAGGTTCGTATCGGCGCAGCATTAAAGGAGCTTGGATGGAGCTACTCAAAGTTTATGGGAGCCCTAAAAAAATCCGGCTCAGTATTGGACAGAAAAGTTTTATCGGAACTTGCTTCAAAAGAACCCGAGACATTTAAAAAGATTGTTGAACAAATAAAACAATAAATTTTCTACAAATAAAAAATACAGCCCGCAAATTGCGGGCTGTATTTTAAAAACCGCTGTTAGGCGGTTTTGTGATTTAGTGATGTTCTTTTAATAATTGCGGATCTCGGCTATTTGGCGACTCGGTGAGCATCTGGATTTCCGCTTCAAGTCGTTGGAGCTCAATTTGGATTTGCTCGGATTGCATTTTTAGTTCTTTGACGCGATCCCTCTTTTTCTCAAGCATAATCGGTTCTTTTGATTTTGCTTGCGGATCAATAAATCTGTAAAAAATTAGAGATGGCTTGCCAATCAAATTTAAACCATATTTAACAGTCCATCCTTCTTGTCTATATCTTTCAAGAAAAGCTTCAATTTCGCCGTTCTCAGCCAAGATCTTGAGCGTTGTTTGGTCTTCACATTCATTATAATAGAAATTAGCAATAGCTTTAACCCTTTTTTTAAAAAATCCTACTTTCTTTTTTGAAAGAAACCTTACAATGCTACTATCAATGGATTTTTCCAACTCTCTTATTCTGTCATCATTTATAGATTTTTTGATGGATTCTTTTTTTTGGGTTTCCGCTTCTCTCAAACTGATCGCCATTCGTATTGCTCCTTTGTAAAGATCTATTTTTTTAATATCATATTTCCGTGTTTTTGTCAAGTATCTTTTTATTGTGGCAATAATCTAAACTGAACGCACCACCCAATTAGAAAAATATGGTCAAAACCATTAAAGTGGTGGATATGTCAAAT
>PFCS01000043.1:0-1642 GCA_002772895.1 Parcubacteria group bacterium CG10_big_fil_rev_8_21_14_0_10_36_14
ATATGTGTATGCATTCTCTCCGCATCAATCGGATCTTCGGCATTGCCTGTTCCAATTGCCCAAATCGGCTCATAGGCAATTATAACCTTTTTTTTGTCTACTGCCTTTAACCCTATCCTTAACTGTCTTTCTATTACCTTCCATGCGTGACCACTTCTTCTCTCTCTCAAATTTTCTCCCACACACACAACCGGAATAAGTTTTGCCTTCAAAGCTAACTTAATTTTTTTATTCACAGTCTCATAATTTTCTTTTGCATACTTTCTTCGTTCCGAATGTCCTAGAATTACATATTCGCATCCAATCTGCTTTATGTCAAGTCCGGCAACCTCTCCGGTATAAGCGCCATATTCTTCCCAAAAAATGTTCTGAGCGCAAAGTTTTAGCCCATTTCCACGAATTGTTTTCTCTACGCCTGATAATGCCGTAAAGCTTGGCGCGAGGATTACCTTGTGCGGACTTTTTAAATGATTATATTTTCCGGCCAAAAGGATTGCGTCTCGTGTCGAAAGATACATTTTCCAGTTGGCAATAATAATTTTCCTCCTCATAAAATTATTTTAATAATTTTTTAATGCTAGCATCGTCTTTTAATGGACCGATAATTGCGATACTGGCTTTTTCTTTTTTAAATAATTTGTTAGCAACTTTTTTTATGTCAGCAAGTTTTACTCGTTCCATTTGTTTTATTTTTTCTTCCAAAGTTTTGGTCTTGTCTGTTAGTAATTCCTGCTTGCCAAGCCACGAAGCAACAAAGCTAGAATCTTCCATTTCCAAAATAATCCCGCCTTTTATATTTTCTTTTGCGCGTTTTAGCTCAAGCGCGTTTACTCCGGACTTTTTTACTTTTTCAAGCTCTGCAAATATGGTTTTTATTGCCAATTCCAGTTTTCCTTTATTTAGCCCTGCGCGGATAACAAAAGCGCCTGTATCTTGATATGGAGAGAGTATGGCGCGGACAAAATATGCCAATCCCCGTCTTTCTCTTACTTGAATAAACAATCGCGAACTCATTGTTCCACCAAGAATGTTTGTCAAAAGCCCCAACGCTGGCATATCTTTGTCGTCGTATTTTAATCCCGGAAGCCCGATTGCCAGCTGAAACTGCCCTGTTTCTTTACAATCAACCTTTACCTTACTTTTTAACCCACTTATAAAAGGAGGATATTTCGTTGCCGGCTTGCCAGCTTTGCTTTTTCCAAAATATTTTTCACCTGTCTTTTTGATATCCATTTTTTTGAGATCACCAGAGAAAACCACAACCGTATTTTTTGGGATATAGTGTTTGTTATAAAAATTTACAATATCCTTGCGCGTAATTTTTGCCATTGTTTTTTCATATCCAGCAATTGACCAACCAAGAGGTGTATCACCAAATATTTCTTCTTCTAACATATCCTCAATATGCATCATCGGATTATCGCGATACATATGGATTTCTTCCAAAATAACATTACGCTCGCGGTTTATTTCTTTTTCGTCAAGTTTAGAATTATAAAGCATATCAGAAACAATATCCATTGCAGTATCGCGATGCTCAGCATTTATCTTTACATAATAGCCCGTATAATCTTTACTGGTAAAAGCGTTGTACTCTGCGCCATATTGATCAAGCTCTTTAGAAATAGAAAGTGTATTAGGC
>PFCS01000043.1:1788-3144 GCA_002772895.1 Parcubacteria group bacterium CG10_big_fil_rev_8_21_14_0_10_36_14
CTTTTAAATTTGAATCTTTCAACTAATTGATGGCGCATAAATGTTGGATAATCCATATCCTCGTCTCTATATCCGCCCTCGCCAGTATAAATATACGCTCTAACGTCTCCGCCGGACGGATTAAATGGCAGTGGGCTCCCGTCTTTTAATTTTTTTACCGGTTTTTCAAGTTTTGGCGGGTAGCCATAACCTTTTGTGTCTTCTGAAACCGGTAATCCGCGTTTCGCGTCTTTTCCGTCAATATCAAAAATTACTTCAACAAATTCTTTGCTATGGTTTGCAAAATTTATAACTTTTTTACCTTCAAGAACGCCTATGGATAATGTAAATCGTGGCATATTTGAATTTTTTATTCTTCTGTTTTTTTACACACCGTTATATTTAATGCCTTATCATAAGAACATCTATAACCACATTCGTAATCAAAATTTTCATTACCCTCGGATTGCTTCTGAACCCAATCACGACAATCTTCAATAGATTTTAATCCAGGCTGTACGATTACGGAATTTTTATTAGCAATATTATTTTTATCTGGATAATAAAAACCAACCCAATTTTCCTCTTTTAGATATTTCATAAATAATATAGATAGTGCAATTACTAACAAAATATAAATTGATGCCTTTCCTTTACTTATTTTCATATTTACTTTATTTTTTAAATTTGTCAGGAAAGTTTATCTTTAAAATAATCTTTAACATTAGTAATTTTACCCTCTCCCGTTTTCCGCCGGTGGGCGGATTTCTCTCGGCTTACGCTTCGCTCAACATTTTCTTTAAATATTCTTCCAATTCATTTATCTTAACCCTCTCCTGCTTCATTGTATCGCGGTCGCGAACTGTGACGGCTTTGTCTTCCAGCGATTCAAAATCAAACGTAATGCAATATGGCGTGCCGATTTCATCTTGTCTGCGATAACGCTTACCAATACTTCCTGTTTCATCATACATTGCTCGGAAACTGCCTTGCAACATCTGGAAAACCGCTTTTGCTTCGTTTGATAGTTCCGCTTTTTTAGAAAGAGGTAAAATAGCAACTTGTACTGGCGCGATTTGCTTGTTAAATTTCATAACAACACGAGTTTCGCCTTTTACATCTTCTTCGTGGTAAGCATCTAGCAAAATCACGAGCAAAGTTCTGTCTAATCCAAATGTTGGCTCAATAACGTGAGGCAAAAACTTTTTATTTGTTTCCGTGTCGCGGTATTCCAAATCTTTTTTGCTATATTCCTGATGTTGCTTTAAGTCAAAATCCGTGCGATACGCCAAACCATACAATTCTTTCCAGCCAAACGGAAAATGATATTCAAAATCAATTGTTTTTTTAGAATAGTGTGATAATTCTGTTTTATCA
>PFCS01000044.1 GCA_002772895.1 Parcubacteria group bacterium CG10_big_fil_rev_8_21_14_0_10_36_14
AAAGGTTAGTTTATATTTGATAACCAATGAATCAACCAAAAATATATCTTACAAAAATAAAATTATTTTATATAACTTCACAGAAAATCAAAAAATAGAAAGCCCGCTCACAATAAAAGGCAGGGCGCGCGGAACCTGGTTTTTTGAAGAAAGTTTCCCTATCATTTTAGTTAATTGGGATGGGCTGATTATCGCTCAAAGCTATGCAACCGCAAAAACAGAATGGATGACAGAAGATTATGTAGAGTTTGAGGGAAAAATAGAATTTCAAAAACCCGGAGTATATGATAGAGGCGCTCTGATACTTCAAAAAGACAACCCTTCAGGGTTGTCCGAATACGATGACGCGCTAGAGATTTCAATCGAATATAAATAATATAAGAGCCTCGCAATGCGAGGCTCTTATTATAAAGTTCTATTTTACCAAGTTCGGCGGAGTTTTGCCGGATAAGGCGGCAATAATATTTTTCGCCGCGATTTCTGCCATTTCGCTTCTAGTTTCAAAAGATGCGGAAGCAATATGCGGAGTTATTATAACATTATTTGCCTTGCGCAAATATTTTAAATTGCTTACTTTGCACCCAAGTTTTGGCTCGCACTCATAAACATCAATTCCTGCGCCGGCAATTTCTTTTTTTCTTAAAGCAGAAACCAATGCGTATTCGTCTATAATCGGACCGCGTGAAGTATTTATTATAAAAGCAGCATTCTTCATTAATTTAAACTGTTTTTCACTCATTAAATGATGGGTCTGTTTTAGGAGAGGAACATGGAGCGTGACAAAGTCAGATTTTTTTAACAATTCGTCCATTTTTACATATTTCGCTTTATATTTATTTTCAAATTCACGATTGCGTTTTATATCATAATATAAAATCTTCATATTAAATCCTAATGATGCGCGTTGAGCGACAGCGTGACCAATTGCTCCCAAACCAACAATACCAACTGTCTTATCATGCAAATCAGTTCCTAAAAGAAGCATCGGTCCCCAGCCCTTATATTTTCCATGCCTCATAAAGTTATCTCCCTCTACCATTCTTTTTGCCAATCCTATCATAAGGGCAAAAGTATGTTCTGCAACCGATTCACTGATTAGATTGCCCGGCGTATTTGTTACCATTATCTTTCTTTTTTTTGCGTCTTCCAAATTTATATTATTAAATCCGACTGCGTAATTGGCAACAATCTTTAATTGTTTTCCAATTCCATCTAAAATTTTTCCGTTTATCTGGTCAGTTAGAAGACATAAAAGCGCGTCGCATCCTTTTGCGTTTTTTATAATTTCTCGTGAAGATAAAACTCTATCATAAGGGCTGACTTTCACATCAAAATTCTTTTTTGCTTTTAACATCTCTATCCCCGCTTCGGGAATCCTACGGGTAATATAAATTTTTTTCTTCATAAATTTAATTTCTTTATTTTATTAATGTAATTTCCATATTGGATAAAGTTCCCTCAATATCCGCGAACCAATCGTCGTGCACGGCAAAAGTCAAATAAACAACGTCTTTGCCGGCAACATCAAGCGTCATATTACAGCTTTTACTCGCATCACATCGTGGTATTCCGCAATGTGCTATAACACCGACATCATTATTAGCTACCAAGCAATGGTTCCACCACAAATCGTCGCCTACCACATGATTACATTCATTCGACAATTCAATATTCGGGTCAGTTGAAAAAGCAATTAAATCGACGGCATCTTCGCGACTTACACCAGAATAAGTGCATCCGGCAGAAGACCCCGTGTAGTCCTTTACCCCTAAAACAGCTTGCACCTGTAATTTACTATAACCCTTAACATCAATTTTTTTTGTCCAAAATCCGCGCCATATTGAATTTTTAGTTCTACACCTGAAGGCAAAAATTCCCGGTTTTAGGGTATTCCGATAATCTTGGCAACGCCCGCCTTTTTTGCTCATTATATAAACCCCAATATTTCTCGATAAATTTGGGTTGTAAGATTTTAGTAAATCCGAGGATGCAAGTTGGATGTATTCATCGACGTTATTATCTACAGAGTACGCAACTGTGTTTGCGTTATCCTTGCCTAACGCAACTTCGTTCGCCACCGCGCCTATATATGCTAAACTGATAATGACGATAAAAAATACCGTAGATAAAAGCCATTTTGCTCGCCCTAAAAAAAAATTAAACTTATTTTTTTTATTCTTTTTTTTCTTTTTTTTCATATAGAACGATATTAATTTTTATATTGACTTCTCATAAATCATATGCTAAATTATTAGAAGAGTTCATTTATAATTATACAACAAAAAGAGAAGAGAGAAAAATGGCAAAACAAATCGTCTGCCCGTTATGTAAAAAACATAAAATCAATGATAATGATTTGTTGTATTATATTTATTTTCCATACAGGAAAAAGTTTGCCGTTCATACGCTAAAATTAGATAGTTGCCCACAAGCCAAAGAAATGGTTCGGAAATTAAAACCAATAATCCAAAAATTATGCGCAATATGGCTGAGTGTTTCTATTTATAAATTGGAAGACGATTGTTACCGTTTTTATTTTCGTATTATCGTTAAAGATGAAAAAGCTCTTGCTGTTATTGAAGAAAGGGTTGGCCCCAAATTTTCTCTTGATAAAGCGATTGAAGCTGTTGATATGTTAAAAGTCTGTCTATTGGCTGTATTTGCTGAAAAAATACAAAAAGAAAATCCTTCGGCTTTAGCAACCAAAGCAGAACGCAAAGATTTGGCAGAACAAGTTAATAAAGAAGTAATAAACGCTGTTGGAGATCTATATAAAATACTTCAGCTTGAAAGATAACCAAAATCCCGACATTTATGTCGGGATTTTTTCTTTTCTGATTTTTACTTTATTGAGTTGTATTTTATTGGGAAATTCTGTCAGCAAGCCATTTTTTGCTCCCATTTTTTTTATCACACCATCGGAGTTTAAAATGCCCAAACGTAAAGCATAATCAAGATTATTTTTAAGCATCAGCCCGGAACAAAAACCCGAGCCAAATGCATCGCCTGCTCCGGTAGTATTTACTGGCCTTGTACCCAAACTTGGTGCAAACCACAGTTCGTTTTTTTGCAGACAAAAGGCTCCTTTTGGTCCATCGGTTATAACGACATATGGCGCCACACCTTTTAATTTTTTTATAATTATATTCATATTTTCATATTTCGTTTCACAAAGCAACGCAGCTTCTTCTCTATTCAAATTTAAAACCTCAAGCCCATGAAAATATTTTTTTAATTTCGAAAGTCCCTGTTTCAATTCTCCTCCGCCGGGATTATACATCATTTTTATCTTATTCTTCTTAGCGTAAACCAAAATTTTGGAAAGAAGTTTTATGTTTCCGCCAAGAGATGTCATATAAAACCAATCCGGCTTCTCTCCTTTAGGTAAAAAATCCAATGCATTGCTTGCTCCGCGATAAACCAAAATGCTTCGCTGACCCGTACCCAAAAGCAAAAGAGTGGAATAAGATGTCTGCCTATTCTTATCTTTTTGCAAAAGTGCAGTATTAATTCTCTTTTCTTTTAACGTACGTTCTATCTCGCCACCAAATAAATCATTTCCAATCCGCGTCATCACAGAAACATCCATTCCCAAATTAACAAAAGTTACAGCACAATTTGTTGCTCCTCCTCCGGTATCAATAAAAACTTCTTGCACTTCGTTTTTAGAACCCAAAGCAAGACACTCTCCAATGCCGGTTACAAATTTTTCTGATTTCATTTCTTTAAATGCGCTACTTTTTAAATAAACATCCAAAGTAGCGCTACCAATTGTAATTATCTTCGACATATTTAACAAATTGGTTTTCTATATATCATAATTATTTATACTTTATTTCTGCTCCCACAAACTATTATTCTATGCTCTACCGCACGTTGCAATTCATCACGAGCAGGTCCAAGCAATTTTCGCGGATCATAAGCGCCCTTATCTTTTGCGACTGTTTCGCGAAGCGTCGCATTAAATGCCAAGCGCAAATCAGTATCTGTATTTACTTTTCTAATACCAAATTTTATTGCGTTTTTTAATAAAATGTCACCCAAACCTCGCGCATTAGTCAGTTTTGCGCCATATTTTTTTGCTTTTTGCACATACTTTTGATCTACTTGACTCGCTCCATGCAAAACCAACGGAACTTTTACCAATTCTTTTATTTCTTTCAATCGATTAAAATCAAGCCTTGGCTTTCCCTTAAATTTGCAAGGTCCATGCGCTGTGCCGATTGATATAGCCAGCGCATCACATCCGGTTTTCTTTACAAAATCCTTTGCTTGTTCAGGGTCTGTAAAAAAAGCTTGCTTTTCACTTACTGAGACCAAATCTTCAATTCCCTCTATTGCGCCGATTTCCGCTTCAACGCTAACACCTTTTCTATGAGCCATCGCTACAACCTCTTTTGTCTTTTTTATATTTTGTCCATATGGAAAAGTTGAAGCATCTATCATTACCGAAGTATAACCGGAATCAATTGCCTGTTTTATAACTTTTAGGTCCTTTCCGTGATCAAGATGTAAAACAACCGGCACAGATGCTTTTGCTGCAACATTAACCATTGCCACTAAATAATCCATTCCCGCATATTGTATAGCTCCTTCCGAAGTCTGTATAATTACCGGCGATTTTAGCTTTACTACTCCACGTATTATTGCCTGCAGTATCTCCATGTTGTTTATATTAAAAGCAGGCACTGCGTATTTGCCCCGTTCTGCATCAGTTAAAACCTTTTTTAATGTCACTAACATATAACAAATGATTAATTTTTATTCTTATTATATTTTACCACAAATAAAAAAGCAGCACTATTCTGCTGCTAAAAAATCAAAGACGACACATCGTTAAGGCCAAGACCTTCTTGAATATCTCTTTCCAAAATAATCTCAAAATGCAAAGCAATATCTATCAAAAAACGCTTCACTCCTTCCAACGGTTCTGTTGGATATTTTCCACTTGGAGATAAAACACCGGACGCGATAAGCTCTGGCGCACCAATCTTTCCATCTTCTCCACCGTGAATTGACAGACGCACCACTTTTTCATCGGCTAAACGCAAAACTTTGAGATTAAAAAATCCCGCATGAGAAACGGATGAACTCATTATCACACATCCGCGAACACCAGATAACTCATAAGAGCCATTTTGTCTATCTCCACTTATCTGTAAAGATCTTTCCCAAGAATCAATAACTGCCGAATATAATTCTGTGGGCAATAACCGCCTTTTTCCTCCCAAAAATTGTCCCATCTCTTTCCTCCATCTTCGACTATCAACAAAATACAATAATTGGTCTTTTTTGTCAAGTGAATAAAAATCCTGAATCAGGATTTTTATATTTTTCTTGGTTTTATTTTTAAATATTTTTTTAAGAGTTTTTCTATTCCTACCTTTGAGAGCAGTCCATCTTGCGGACCAATGCTGGAAATAACCGAAGTAGAGTTCGCAGTTCCCCAACGCAACGCTTCGTCAACGCCTTTTTTATAATGAAGAGCGGCAACAAAACCGGTTGCAAAAGCGTCTCCCGCACCCGTCATTTCAACTACCTTCACCGGAAAAACTCCCATTCTATAACATTTTTTATCACCACAAGAATAGGCGCCCTTCGAACCATCTGTCACTACAATTATTTGAGGTCCTAATGTCTGCAACTCCTTTAACAAGTCTTCCATATTTTCAAACCTGCCCACTAATTTATATGCCTCTTCTTTATTAACGAATAACACTTTTGTTGCTTTTAAAACCGGCGACAATTTTTTTGCCCCACGTTTTAGTTGATATGCGCCAGGATTAAAAGCTAAGCATGCGCCTGACTTTTTTACATATTCTACAATATCGCTCTCCAAGTGAATATGATTTTTTCCAACTGCCGTATAATAAACCCATTTTGCTTTATTAAGTTTCGGCAAATCATAATCTCTATTTACTCTATAAATAAGTTGCGTTCGTTCTCCGTTATAATTTAAGACGACCGTATAATTTGTTATTGATTTCTTATGTGTTTTTACATACTTTGTTGCCACGCCTTCCTTTTTGATGCCAGAAATAATTTTCTTTCCACTATCATCGTCTCCCACTATGCTATAAAAAGCAGCCTTCATTCCAAGCCGAACAGAACCAACGGCATTATTAGCCGCATTTCCGGCAATCCTCTGTTCAAAATGCTCAATCGGTATCTTATCGGCATAAGGGAGACAAAGCATCGAATTATGTTCTTCTCCAGACGGAACTATAATGGCTTCTTCTAATTTTAAAAAAGTATCCAATGTTGCGTCACCAATAGAAATAATATCAAACCTCGTCTTTCCATTTTTTTTATAATTTTTTTGCTTTGTCATAGGCTAAACGCTAATTCTTTATATATCAAATTATTTTCTTTTTAAAACTTTTTTTATGGCCTTAATAATGTATGGAGCGGTAAGTCCAAATTTATTTAACAACTCTTCCGGCTTTCCTGACTCACCAAACATATCGTCAACTCCGATGCGTTCTAAAGGAATTGGATAATTTTCTGCCAAAAGCTCACAAATAGCAGACCCCATTCCACCGTTTCTCTGATGCTCTTCAGCTGTAATGAATGCGCCGGTTTCTTTTGCCGCCTGTAACAATGTCTTCTTATCTAAAGGTTTTATTGTATGGTTATTAATAACCTGCACATCTATTTTTTCTTTTTCTAATTCTTTTGCGGCTTTTAATACCTCATAAACAAGCGCTCCGCATGCCACAATAGTCACGTCTTTACCTGTGCGCAAAATTTCTGCGCGTCCGATTTTAAAAGGGGTTTTTGATGTTGTAAAAATTGGAGTCGCCTCTCTGCCCAATCTGATATAACAAGGCCCAACAATCTTTGCAATTTCCAAAGTTGCTTTCTTTGCTTCTTCATAATCGCACGGAACGACGACTGTCATTTTTGGCAAAACTCTTGTTAGAGCGATATCTTCTATTGCTTGATGCGTTGCGCCGTCGGGGCCAACCGACACGCCTGCGTGCGCGCCAACAATTTTTACATTTGTTTCATTGTAACAAATCGTTGTTCTTATTTGTTCCCAATTTCTTCCTGGAGAAAACATTGCGTAAGATGCGATAAACGGAACCTTGCAACAAGTCGCCATTCCGGCTGCCATTGCCGCCATATTTTGTTCGGCAATTCCCACTTCAATAAATCTATTAGGAAATTTTTGTTTAAAAAGATGGTTTCTGGTTGATTCGGTCAAATCGCAACACAATACAACGATGTCTTTATTTTTTTCTCCAGCTAAAACAACCCCGTCTCCATATCCATGCCGTGTAGGAAGTTGCTTTATATTTTTTCCAAATAAATTTTTAACAAGATTTGCTTTTTTATTAATCATATTATTCATGTTCGGATTTAATTTTTCCACCCAAAGTCCTTAATTCACTTAAGGCCTTCATTGCCTCGCCTTCTTTTGGTACTTTGCCATGCCAAGTAAAATCGTATTCCATAAAGTCCACTCCTTTACCCGGAATTGTATGCGCAATTATTATTACCGGCCTTTCTACCACTGCCTTTGCTTCATTACAAGCATCTATAATATCTGTAATATTATGACCATCTATATCAATAACATACCAACCAAATGATTCAAACTTTTCGCGAAGCGGTTCTAATGGCATAACATCTTCTGTGTTGCCATCAATCTGAATATTATTTCTATCAATAATCGCTGTAAGATTTGCGAGCTTCTGTTTGCCTGCGAACATTAATGCCTCCCAAACAATCCCCTCATTTAATTCTCCATCGCCCATCAAACAATATATATTATATTTTTTCTTATCCATTCTGGCGGCATAAGCCATACCAACAGCCTGTGAAATCCCCTCGCCTAAAGGTCCGCTTGTTGCTTCAATTCCCGGAAGAGCGGTACGATGCGGATGCCCTTGCAAACGCGTGCCAAATTGACGCAAAGTCATTAATTCTTTTTTTGGAAAATAACCCGCGTGCGCCATTGTAGCATATTGAACCGGGCAAATATGCCCATTGGATAAAACTAATCTATCACGGTCGGGCCAATTTGGTTGTTTTGGTTTATGATTGAGTACAGAAAAATACAACGTGGTAAAAACATCCGTCATACCTAAGGGACCGGCCGAATGTCCTGAACCGGCTTTTAATAGCATTTTTATAATATCTTTTCTAATATAATTTGCTATTTTTTCCATTTTTTTTATTTCTCTATCAGATGTGTGCATATAATATTATTATATCAAATATTTATTTCTATAACCAATATCTCGTTAATAACTCCTCCCTAATTTTTTCTGTATACAAAAAATCCGCTGTTTTTAGCGTATTTTTTAAAAACTGCATGGAATGCGCTATTTTTCTAAATTTTCTATCGCTCTTGCGATATTTTTTGATTTAAAAATCGCGCTGGCGGCGCATAAAAAATCGGCGCCCGCTTTCATAATCTCTTTTGCGTTTTTTTGATCTACTCCCCCATCAACTCCGATTTTTATTTTTGGCGCAAGCTTTTTGATTTGTTTTATTTTTTGCAAAGTAACAGGCTGAAATTTTTGTCCACTAAAACCCGGGTCCACTCCCATCACCAAGACATAATTAATTTTTTTCAAAAATGGTTTTAATTTTTTGATTGGCGTTTTCGGATTTATGGCAATGCCGACTTCTTTTTTATATTTTTTAATCTGCCGAATGCATTCGTCCGCTTTTTTTGTCGCTTCAATATGAAAAATAATCCGCTTGGCCCCTGCCTTCGCCCAATCTTCTATAATTAACTCTGGTTCTTTAACCATCAAATGAGCCTCAAACTCAACAGATAGCTTCATCCGTTCTATCTCATCTGTTTCTGCCCAAGTTTTATTGGGAACAAAAATACCATCCATAACATCAATTTGAACAAAATTCGTATAAGGCATAATGGTTTTCACCTTATATAAAAATTCTTTTTTTGTTTTTGCCAAAATCGCCGAGATTACCATATATATAAATTATATCAAATCAATTGCTTCGCAACCAATATCTCATAATTAATCCTTCTCGAACCTTCTTGGTATTCCCATGCCTTAACAATCCCAAATAAGATTGCAATGTTTCATTAGTTGGATTTGCCTTTATTCTTCTAAACATCCTCTCTTTTGTTTTTCTTCTTAATATTCTATGATCGCAAAAATTATTCCAGCCCAAAAAATCAACTCTGGAGGCATATGTTTTGATAAAAACTTTATTTGGATGCAGGGTTAATTTTAATTCTTTTTGCAAAAAAACTTGTATTTGTGGAATCAAATTTTCCAGCCATTTTTTATCTTGCGACAAAATTACGAAATCATCAGCATAACGAATATAATATTTTGCTTTTAATTTATGTTTTATATGTTGGTCAAGTTTATTCATATAAATATTGGAAAATAATTGGGAGGTTAAGTTGCCAAGAGGCAGACCGTATGATTCTCCCCCTTTCCAAGGGGGAGTTAGAGGGGGTTCTGCATTTGTACAAAAACTTCCAATAATATTATCCAAAAGCCAAATAATATTTTTATCAGGTATATATTCATACAGTATATTTAGTAATATTTTATGGTCAATGCTCGCGAAAAACTTTTTGATATCGCATTTCAGAACACAGATATACTCTGGGACAAAAAATAAATATTTTGTTAGTAGAAACAATTGAATCTATCTCTATTGCTACATTTTTGAAACACGAAGAAAAACAACCCTATGTAAAATTAGCCATCAGAAAAACCGATACCTTAAAAATATTTTTCATGATACTTTGGGAAATCAAATCTATGAATGATAAAAGATATATTTTTCTTTCTGAAAAATTGAATGAACTTGGGCGGATGCTGGGCGGATGGAATGGGCAGCTTGAAAAACAAAACTCTCTCGCAAAAACGAGAGAGAAATGAAAAGATTTGCGAAACGACGAACGCGAACCCATCGTCGCGGTTCCACATGTTGTCAGGGTTGTCATAGTACGCATTCAACCAGCAACCATCCTCGTTGCGATTCGCATTGAGGAGGTTCGGATTGCCGTCAGAATTGCACGAGATATCATCTATATCACCACCTCTTGAATACTCTTGAGGTTGAATCTAATCCGGCATCGCAATGCCTTAATATCTCGTGCCAAGTATCTTCTTTTTTTGAAGTTTCTGCATACACCACACTACCCGAAACAATAGCCGCGGATTCAATAATCTAAACTGAACGCACCACCCAATTAGAAAAATATGGTCAAAACCATTAAAGTGGTGGATATGTCAAATAATTTAAA
>PFCS01000045.1:0-3645 GCA_002772895.1 Parcubacteria group bacterium CG10_big_fil_rev_8_21_14_0_10_36_14
GAATCTAGGTATTCGTGATTTTGCAAAATACCTTGCGTTAATCCTGCGGAAACGCCTAAAATTTTTGTTCTCTTTTGGATAAATGATGAAGTAATTGAGTTTGGCAGCTTATAATCATTGTATTGGTCGTAAATATTTTTTCTTTTTTTGCAAACTATTTCATCAGTCCGATCATTAATAACTACATTGATACTGGTAAAATAAATATTCTGTAAGTCGTTAAATCCTTGAGTTTTCGCATAACTTAATAAAAAGTTCCTTATTGCGTTTATGTTTTTGATAGTTAACCACCTTCCCAATTCTCTTAACAGATTATAGATTATAGCTTCCTTAATTTTGTCTTGAAGCATTTTTTTCTTAAAATCGGACATTTTTCCCCACCATTGCGATACTTTGTCGCTTGATTGCCTCTCAGTTTTTTCAGTAGCTGAAAAATTTGATTCATCAGCAATTTCTAAAGAATTACCCTTTAAATTTTGAGGCGATGAGACTTTATATTTATTTAAATCAATAAAAACACTGCATTCATTTAAAATATCTGGTAATTTTACGACTTCATTTTTAAGCAGAGAATTTAGTTTTTTTATAGCTAAGCCTGATAAGAGGTTGGTTTCAAAAATTAATTTATAATCCTCTAAAAAAACTTTTAACGCTGTTTGATAATTTTTGTCTTGATTAGTTGTTTCAATTCTTGTTTTTAAATCTTGAAATATTTTCTCGTAGCCATTCGTTCTAATTTTATTTAGAAAGAAAAGATTTTTTATCGTTGGAATCATTTGGGAATAGTAGCTGAATTTGGGAACAAAATTTTGATTTTGCAAATAACTATAAGCCGGGAGCAAACCTTGAATTTCTTTTTCTTTATCAACAAAAAGCTCGTTTCCGACAACGTGCAAAAAGTTGGTATCGTTATAATTGACGCCGTACTTTTTATAAACCCTGCTTACTGGTCCATTTTGAGAGTAAATAGTCTTCAAAAGACTTAGAGTAAATTTTGTCGGTCGTGGTGCAATTTCTGAAATTTCTGTTTTTCCAAAAAAATATTCTTCTCTTTCCGATAACTGTTTTTCTAAAAAATTTATTTGCTCGTATTGTTTGCTGGTAATTGTTGTTATTGGCCTTGTTTGTAGCAAATAAAATTTGTTGTCTTTGATGCACCATTCAATGTCTTGTGGAAATTTACTTTTATTTTCAATATCTTTAAATTTTTTAATTACTTGGTTTGTTGAAAATTGCTTGGGTAATTTAATATTATTTTCATTCCAATAAAAAGAGATTTTTTCGGGTTTTATTTCTCCGCTAACTATTTTTTCTCCTTCGCAAAACCCATATTCAACTATCATTTCTCTGCTACCATTTGGATTTCTTGTAAAAGTAACGCCGGAAATATCAGGGGCAATATACTCCTGAATAATTATTGAGAATTTATCAAGTTCACCATTTAGAAAATCATTTGCTTGCTTCAATACATCACCTATTCCTCCAGCTAGTTCATTACTGGATAGGTTGAGTTTAGTGGTAAATTGTCCGGCAAATGATTTATTCTCACCGTCTTCAATTAAGGCACTTGATCTCACTGCGTACTTTTTACATTGCAAAATTTTTATTACCTCTTGGACTACTTCTTTTTTTAGATTTTCTTCTGAATATAAATTTATAGAGATATGCGAAGGTATTGCAATAAATTTTGGAACATTAAAACCCAAATCTACGAGCTTTTGTAGATTAAGCGTTTTATTGCCTAGAAATTTTTTATTTTGGTCAATCTCTTGAGATTGAATAGTGTTATTTTTCATATTCCCAAGGTTTGTTATATCTGCCTAAAAATTGGTGCCCTCTCCTCTCCAGTTCAACTCCCGTAATTTTAGCATCAAAACAATTAACGTATCCGTCGCAAACTGTAATAACCTTGCTATTCGCTAGAACTTGGCTAAATGTTTTTTCAAGATTGATAGTTGGGGTGTACATAATTGGAATATTGACGCTTCCTTCAATATGCGACTGATTGTATTTATACGGTTCTCTCGTATCAACAAGGATCACACCTTCTGTTACTTTCTTTTTAACATCATCTGTACTAAAAACGATTTGATATTTTGAATCTGTATATTTTTCTCCAAATTTGATTTCTCCAATCCATTTGCCGCCAAATTCAACCCAGCCGTTAGCGCCATTCTCCAAATAAGAAGACACAATTTTTTTGGTTCTCAAAAATTCGGCTACTTCTTTGCCTCGAATCCCAGACCAACAAATTACATAAACAGGCTTATCTTTTGGTAATTCAATCCAGCGTCCTGCTTTTAAATCCGCAAACCGAATATGTAAACTTCCAGGGAAATAGCCATTTTCGTATTCAATATTTTCTCTTGCGTCTAAAACAATATAATCACTTTGCTGGCTGCCTGTGATATTTTTAAAATCTTGATTTGTAACAAGTATGTTTGTGTTTTCATTTTTCGTAAAAAAATCATACTCTTGAGCAGTTTTATTTTCATCAACAGAAACATTTTGATTATCAATCAACCCTTGAGCCAAAATTTTAACTTCCGATTTCTCAACTCTTACTGGTATTTCACTTTGTAAAGTTAAGGTCATCAAAACGCCATATCTTGTGAATGTGCCGTCCTCGTATAAAGTTAATTCTATGGATGATTTTTTTTCATCAATTCGAACCAATTTATCTAATGTTATTTTAGATGTTTTTAGATACCAACCCTTAAAGGTCTCAAAGCTAACAGTTTTTTTAGACATCTCATAGGCTTGTTCTAAATTACCGTTAGCGATATTTCCATAATATTCACTAATAAATCTAGATGAACTATCATTTAGATTTACATTAGAGATAAATTTTTTAGTAGATGTGTCGATGTTTTTATTACTTTCAGCACCAATGTTTAATTGGTTATTTTCGTCTTCATTAACTACATTTTCTCCAAGTTTTCCTGGGCCATTCGGGTTATATCCATTTTTTACTTCATCTCCGTCCGAATATCCGTCGTTATCCGTATCTGGATTATTTGGATCAGTTCCTAAATCTGTTTCTTCAAGATCAGTTAATCCGTCATTGTCGGTATCTAAATTGGTATTTTGATTTTGGCTATATCTTTGACTTTCTTCAAGCCACTTTTGATATTCCGTTTTTTGTTTATATGTTGCGTAAAAATAAGACGAAACAAGAGATACTACTATAATTGTGAGAATAGTTAAACTTAGAACGGTTTTTTTATGTTTAACAGCATAATATCTTGTCTTAAAAAATTGAAAAAATGTTCCAAGAATGGCGGTAGCGAATATGGCGATTATTGAAAAGAATTGAACAATCTGAGTTCCAATATTAAAAATAAAATCCGGAGGAATTACTGCGTGGGCGGTTTCGGGGAAAATAAAAAAATGCCCGATAAGTAGAAATGCTGATAATTTTATGATTTTTTTGTTCATGTAGTTATTGTATTAGTTTTCCCCTTTTAAATAAATAAAAAAGAAATTTGAAAATTTTTAAAACAATTAGGGCGTTAGCCCGAAAAGAAAAGGAATATTTCAGCTAACGTTAGGCATATCCGAAGTTTTTCTGAAGCGTAGCGAAAGAAAAATTTGGGAGAGAAAATTTTGCTTTCCTTAATTTATTATAAAGTGCAAAATTTTTGA
>PFCS01000045.1:3691-11810 GCA_002772895.1 Parcubacteria group bacterium CG10_big_fil_rev_8_21_14_0_10_36_14
AATTTTGCTTTCCTTAATTTATTATAAAGTGCAAAATTTTTGAACCGGATATGCCTTGTTATGTGATGTAAAATTCTTTCTTTTTTCTTTTTTTTAAATTTGCTTTTTATTCTAAATAATAAATAAGTTTTTTTGTTTTTGATTTTGGGCAGAGGGGTAAGGGGTGAATGCCCAAAATCAAAAACTCCTTATTCTATTTTATCTGATTTAGCTAAATTGCATTTAGCACATAATAGCCTGATATTTTTTGACGTTAAACTGGTACCACCTTTTGAAAATGGTAGATCATGATCAAAATGTAAATTTTTTGTGGACTCACAGATAACACATTTTCCGCCATCTCTTTTCCACACTTCTTTTTTTACCTCGCTTGATATTAAGCGCGTATGCGCTAAATCAATTGGTGTTGTCATTTCGACGTCTTGTTTGTCAGAAAGTTTTAAAGAAAAAACAAACACATTTCTTTTCCCATCATGCCTAGTTTGACAATCGATCAGATCAAAAAAACCTTTTAATGACCAAACGCCTGGCATTATTTTTTCATAAACTTTTATTGGCTCAGTCACTGTAATTCCTTTTTTGTATTTTTCTACTGCATCAATAAATTTGCCATTTTGTGTCAAGGTGCCATTCTTGGTTTTATTTGGCTGATTAAGTGTCTTTGGATTCATCTCGTATG
The DNA here is from genome assembly GCA_002772895.1 of Parcubacteria group bacterium CG10_big_fil_rev_8_21_14_0_10_36_14. NCBI lineage: Bacteria > Parcubacteria group bacterium CG10_big_fil_rev_8_21_14_0_10_36_14. The sequence goes on from PFCS01000045.1 coordinate 4,371, forward strand.
AAGTTTTTGGTTCATCATGACCTTCATATTCAATCGTTATACTATCCTCTAAAATTTTATCAGAATATGGAGCATTGGGGCGTCGCGACATAAGAATCACTGAATATCGTGGATTCATACGAAAATTCATACCTCTCTGCAAGGTCTGCACATTTTCTGCGTCACACATTTCGCGGTATGAATATATTTGATCTAACATATACTAAATAATTACTGTTGTTTTTTCATACAACATTGGTAAGCAATCTTGCCTCATTCTAAATTTTGTTCCGTGATTGTGTCCAGTGCGTGCGTCAAAATCGACAAGAATTTTTCCTTCTTCAAGTGCCTTCAAAAATCCTTCGAAACTAAATTTCTGCAACATCATTACCTTTGTGTAATGATAAAATTCTTTTTTGCGTCTAATTTCCACTTCTGCTTGTACGTAAAAAGTGTTAAGTAATTTTGTTCCGGCCTTGTGTTCTAAATCATCAAAACCCCAATATGGATAAGGATTGAGTTCGCCAAGTCCGGCATTTTTCTTTACAAATTTGAGCCAGTCCTTATGTTTCGAATCGACACTTTCTGAATCAAAAGAGATTAAGATTTTTCGTTCTTTGCGATCAATTACAACTTTAAATCCTCTATCACTTCTTGAATTTCCGTGAATTGTTTGACGGAAACTCATTTCGCCTTTCGGATATTTCTTCCCGTCCTCCTTATGAGCCCAACCGTAAAACGGCAACAAAATTTGTGGAACAAATTTTACGGCACGGGGCGATGGCTCAATGTGAAAAAGTGTAGTAAGTGATGTTGAGTTTAGGCGCTGCGCTTTTAACTCCCATTCGGCAGCATTCGGAATTGGAAGATTGTTTTCTTTAATTCCGAGTAAATCCTCAAGGGTATTGCCAATACCGCCATGATTTCCTTTTCTCGCATTCGGAATAAATCCCATTTCTGATATTTCTTTGAGCCTTGCGATTAGCACCGGTTTTGTGTAAATGATTGGTTTTGTCATATTTATAAAAGCTTAGCTTGTGATTGATGTTGTTTAATCCTTTTTTTTGCGGATTCGCAATACTCTGGAGAAATATCAATCCCAATATAATCTCGATTAAAATTAATTGCTGAAATAGCTGTTGTACCAGAACCCATGAAAGGGTCTAAAATAATTTTTGAATTGGTTGCAGAAATAACTTTATCAATCAATTTAATAGGAAAAGGGGCGGGGTGACCATTCTTCATCTCTTGTGGAATTTCCCAAATGTCGCCATAAGCATTAGCTTTTTCCGAAAGTTTAAATTTTGGTTTAGCTATTAAATATATAACTTCATAAGTTGGCAAAAAATATCCAGCATTAAAATTAAATCCACCAGCGCGTTTCCATATGATAATTTGACGCACGGGAAAACCACTGACAATATCATGGCGATCTTGTAATAATCCACCCTGAACGCGCCATTTGTGATTATAAAAAATCGCCCCGTCTTCGGGGATCAATCTCATCATTTCGGTTAAGCAATCTCGTTGCCACTTCACATATTTATTATGGGGCATATTGTCGTCGTAGTGCGAATAGCCATTTTGCAAAGCAGCGTTTGCCCACTTTCCGCCACGACCGTCTTTCATTCCGTTTCCAGTAGAATTCTTAAGATTATATGGCGGTGAAGTCACGACTAAATCAACCGATCCATCCGGCATTTTTTTCATCACATCGACAACATCTCCGCAAATGATTTTATTTAAAAACTTGGTAATATCTGACATATTTTGCTTATTAAAGCTCAAATTCATTATAGCGTAGTTTATTCTAAAATAAAAATCGTTTTTTACTGCCCCTTTGTGGGCAGAAAAAACACCTTATTACACCTATATAAATAGATAAAAAAAACTTATTTTTCCTTATTATAAAAAGCAAATTTAAAAAAAGAAAAAAGAAAGAATTTTATTTCACATAACGTTCCAGTATATCTGATGTTTCTCGACTTTTCTTTATCCTTATTTTATCTTAAAAGTAAAGAAAAGGCGAGAAATATGGGTCGAGCGACGGCAGGAGCGAGCCAGATATACTGTGTTATACGCCCCGACGACCGTAGGGAGGAGAGCGCAGCGGGGCGCGACTGTAAGGAGCGAGTTCAAAAAATATTTTTCATTCAATTTCATTTTGACAGGCTTTTTATTCAATAATTATAAATTTGTTTTTTTGTTTTGGATTTTGGGCAGAGGGGTTAGGGGTGAATGCCCAAAATTCAAAACTCCTATTTCTGTTTGAGGGAGGGGCAAGAGGGGAATAAAAGGGGTGAATTGCCCCGACCGAAAACAATTCATGCTTCTATGTTTAATAATTAAATTTCAGGTTTAATATTCAGCTCATTTAATTTGTCCCACAAAGAATTCAATGCTTTCTCTCTGTGTCTGTAAAAAGCGCTTCCTGTAATTCTCCAGAATGTCCATCCTGATCTTTCTAAAACATCTTGTCGCTCATTATCTTCTTGCCATTTATCTATTCTGTTATGATACTTGTCCCCATCGCACTCAATCGCAAGTTTTGCATTCTCGCCTTGTACAACAAGATCAATTCTGTATCCAGCAACTTCATATTCTGGTATAACTTTATACCCATTATTGATGATAATTTCAGCAACTTGATACGCAAATTCTGATGCCCTTCCTCTATTAACTTCCTCCCTAATTGCCTGTAATCCAGCTTTTCTTTCTTCTGTTTTATGATTATAAAACCAATCTAAAATTCTTTTTCTTAAATCATCAGGGTTTGCTAATTTGTCTTTCGGGATAGAGTGAAAAAGAATCATTTTATTTTTTGCTCTCGACATTGCAACATTAATTCTTTGTTTGTATGCTTTTTGAGATATTGTGTAAGGAGTAATTGTCTTTTTGGGATTATGTAAATCAGGAGCTTTAACCATTGATATAAACATTACATCCCTTTCATCTCCTTGAAATACATAAGGATCACCACAAGTAATTTTTCTTTTTTCAATTTCTTTAGATGAAATATTTTCACCAATTAATTTCATTATATATTTCGACTGGTCTTTACCTAAGAGAGATACTATACCTAAGGTGATCGGTCGCGTTTCTCCTTCTTCGTCAGTTTCTTTATATTTTTCATCCTGTAGAATTTCTTTCAGCTTAACCAAAATTGCCTCTGCCTCCGGTTTATTTATTTGTGCGTTAGTTTCTTCAAAACCATTTTCCACAAAGACTGATTCCAGTATTGGATCTAATTTATATTTTGGTAATTGATCTCGTAAAATTTTTAAATTTCCATTATATGATAATGAATTACTAAACCCAATAATTTCTTCAACTGAGCGAAAATGCTCTGTTAATGTAATAATGTCTGTCATTTTTATTTTAGCAATATCAAATAAACTGGATGTATTAGAAAAATGATGGCTGTTTGGAACATCAGATATATATCGTGTAATTAAATCAGTAACTTTGCTTTGCGTGGTAAATGTTGTCGGGCTAACCTGCTCATCGTCTCCCACGACAAGTAACTTTTCTCCAATATAAGCAATATTTAAACCACGAGTATCAACCTGACTTGCTTCATCAAAAATAACGATATCAAACATTCCAGATGTTGGATTTGGAAATAACTCATGTATTGTGTTTATCGGCATAATCCAAACAGGAACAGCATTTTTACCAATCTCTAATGATTTTTTTGCGTCGGCAAGGTGTTTGGGCGCATATTTGCCAAGCCCCTTACCTCGTTTTTTCATGCTTAACGCAAATGAAGCAAGTGCTTCTTTCTGTTTTTTAGTAACTCGTTTTTTAAGATGCATCCATGCAGAAATTTCAACAAAATCTCTAACCAAATCTCTCTCTTTGTTTTTTAGAATCCATAGCTCTTTACTTATTCTAGAAATTGGATCACCTGAATGTAATTCATCTAACCAACTAATCAACCTTTTCCATTTCCAATTTTCCTCTATATTAATTTGAACATTGCCATCTTTTTTGACTGCAAGTTTAATTTCATCAACCGTTTTGGGTAGTGTTTCTTTTAATACATCTTCAATTAGCTTAATTTCTTCAGATTTATTTTGTTTATCAATGAGGTCGGGAATTTGTTTGTAAAAAGATTTTATTTCTTCTAAATTTCCTGTTTCTAAATTTTGTAGATACGCAATAACATTTTTATGATTATGTTTATTTAATTTTAGATTTTGTATTGCTTTATTAAAAATTTCATTCTTTAATTTAGAATATTCTATGGACAATTTTTTTCGCTCATTTAATTCTTCTATTTCTTTTTTTATGCCAATTATTCTTTCAATATTCTTTTCTTTGATGTGTGTAGCTAATAAAAGTGTTTTTTTGTGTGCATTTTCCTTTTCAAAAGATGTGGCTACTTCGTTTATCAAATTTTCATATTCATTGCTTTTAAAATATGAAAGAAAATTATCAAAAACAGTCAAAGCATTTTCTATAAAAGATAAATCAAAAATATTTACCTCCTTAAATAATTTATAATTTTTAATGTTGGTATTCAATTTCAAATTATCTTTTTCAAAATAAATAATGCGAGATATACTAGATATAATCCCTTCAAATTCCACTATATTAAACGGATTAGATAGCTCTTTCTTGTTAACCATTGACTGGAAAGCCTGTTCCCATATATTTTTCAAATCGTTTTCAAGTTTCATCTTCAAGAAATATGCATTAATGACTTCAATGTCATCGTTATTACAAATTTCTTTTTCATCAATTTTTATCTTTTTTATAAATTTTCTTATACCTAAATTGAATAAAAGTCCAAAACCTTTTTTGACTTTATCGCCATTATTTTTCGCCTGTTTTTTAACTTTAGAAATTATTTCCAAGGCGGAAGCATAATCTATGTCATATTTATCGCTTACTATTATTTTTCTACCTAGTAGAATACTTTCAGATTCATTGTATTTTTTTAGTATTTTTTCTATTTTTGTTAATATATTTTCCCATCTTTGTTTTTGGTTATCATTTTTTAGTATTTCAAACAGTTCTTTTTCATACGGCTCATTAAAAGAAAGCAGAGATTCTTTTATTTTGTTGAGACCATCATAAATATCAGAAACATTAGCTTCTTTTGTTTTATCAAAAAAACTTGATTCAGAAATATTATTTTTTTTAAAAAATTCAACTTCCTTTAAGCGACTTTTAAATTTAGAAGCCTTTTCTTTATGTGTATTATAGTCTTTTATATTTTCTTCTATATTGTCTATATTTTTCAAATCTTCATTGTCTGGAATGTATAATTTAAATAATTGTAATTCTTCTTTATTTAATTCTTTATTCAATTTAAAAAACTGCTCCAAAGTATCCAGCGCGGGTAATGTGCTAATAGTCGGAATCTTATCTAGATTTACGAAATCCCATATCTCGCTATCCGCACTTCTTAATGCTGATATGTAGCTATTTATTTGAGACTGGGAAATAGCCAATTCGTCGTTATAGTGAATATCGTCTGAAATTTTAAATTCATTATTGTCTTGAAATTCTGTAATAAATTTAGCAGCTTTAATGGGTGTAAATTTTTCTATACCTATTACTATTTTCTCTCTTGAATCTAATAGAGAAATTTTTTCAAAATCATTATTTTTTTGCGCAATTTTCTCTCTAATATTTTGTAATTCTTTCTCTGTTCGTTTCTTTTTTTCATTTGTAAATTCTGTTGTATCTGACAGTATTGTATTAATTTCAGATACAGAGGCCTGCAAATCATTATTTCTAGAATTTGCTTCTACTTGTGAAACAACCATACTTCTAATTTCTTTTGGTATATGATTTTTTAATACAGAAAGAGCTTGTCCTGTTTGAGAAGTCACTAAAACTGTTTTCCCGAGCGCAAGAAATCTAGAAATTAGGTTTGCAATAGTATGAGTTTTGCCTGTTCCAGGTGGTCCTTGAACAACAGCTCCATAATTTGACTCAACTTGTTTAGCGATTTTTTTCTGTTCATCATTGTATGGAAGTGGAAAATATAACTCGCCATTTATTTCTTTATCGCTTTGAATATTATCACTGATCGTTTCTTCTAAATCTTCTGATTCATCTTTGTTTTCATCATCGCAAACTAAGTCGGTTAAAAATGGTGTTAGTTTATTGTTGTTTTTAATATCTTCCTGAATTTTTTTTGCATAATCAGCCCAACTTTTTCCGCTTTTTTTTAATAAAAATAAATGATGAAAATTAAATGCTGTAGGTTGTGTTTTTGTAACTATTTCCTCTCCTCTATTGCTATATTTTGATTCGCCGTCTGGAGAGATATAATGCGCTAATTGCTGTAAATATTTATGAATCAAGCTATAGTCCCAAATATCAAAATCGCCATCATTTATTTTTTTATTAATTCTTTCGGCTAACGAATCAATGTCTACAAGGTTTGTATTTTTGTCATCCAACACTTCTCTTACAAAAGAAACGTCAAAGAAAGTTTTCAAATTTGAATCTGACTTAATAGAAATAATATTTCTGTCTGGATCAAATTCTATAATAAGGGGAGTAAAAAATGTTGGATGGTATATTTCTTTCCCATTTTGTTTCCACACCAAAACATCATGCCCCCACAGCAAGTCGTAACTATCAGATTCTGTTTTTAAAAACGACCTAAGAGAATAAAATTTGTCGTATGCTTGATTTGAAATAAAATATTCATGATTTTTTTCTTCCCATTTAGCCCATTTAAGCTCTATCCAATCTTCGTATAGTTTTATTAGTTCAGGAAAATCTTCAAAAAAAATCTTTTTTGGTTTTTCATTTATTTTTTCATAATCACCGAATTCATTTTTAGTTATCCATTCATTTAAATCTGAAGTTTTTTTGCCTGAACCTGATATTAATTTATCAAAAGCAATAACTCTTTTTTCATCATCTTCAAATTTTTCAGTTAACACTATAAATGCTTTTGGCTCTGGCTTTACAAAACTGATGGATTCAAAATCAATCCATTTCTCAAGCTGTTTTGGTAATTTAGGGGGATTTTCAATTTTGTATCTTTCAATTGAAAAGAACAAATCGTCTGGCTTATCTGCTTCAGTGTCTCTATTTTTTAGAAAAATTTTATCTAGAATAGGTAAAAAATCTTTATCTTCCAAATTAAATATTTCTTCTTCTTTGGATAAATTTTTAATATTCTTTCTAACATTAATATTAAGTAGAGAAAGCTTCTCTAAATATTCAAAAAGTTTTATGCCATTGTTTATCTGTTTATTCATAATTTACCATTCAATTAAGTATTTATATTGTATTCGTTTTCCCCTTATAAATAAATCGTTTTCGGAGCGGAGCGGAGAAAACACCCTATACCCCTTTCTAATAAATAAAAAAACAAATTTATTCCCCTTTAAAAAAGCCTGTCAAAATTCCTTATAAAAAGAAAAATATTTTTTGAATTGCGTATAACGTGGCGCGGATAATCCGGAGTTTCTTGGAGCAAATCCCGTA
>PFCS01000046.1 GCA_002772895.1 Parcubacteria group bacterium CG10_big_fil_rev_8_21_14_0_10_36_14
TTATTTCCAAGTTTATAATAGCGCTCCATAGATTTGTGCAAAGAAAAATGAATTATAAAATAGCATGGGTAGTTATTTTTCCGTTCCGTATTTTTACAATTTTGGATCCAATTGTTATGAAGGTTTTTAAATTTCCATATCTTTCCGTCGCAGTAATAGGAAGAAAAAAAATATGAAGGTCTCTATTTCTGTTCCTGGAAGGTTCCATCTTTTTAACCTCGCGCAGGAATTAATAAAGAAAGATTATCTCTCCCAGCTGATTACTTCGTATCCTAAGTTTGAGGTGAAAAAATATGGGATTCCAGAAGAAAAAATTTCTTCCGTGATTTCAAAAGAGATATTAATGCGTGGATGGGAAAAATTTCCGGATTTTTTGAAAGATATTTGGAATCCCCAATTTTTTATACACGAGATTTTTGACAAGAGCGCGTCAAAAAAATTGCGCACATGTGACATCTTTGTGGGGGGATCCTCTGTTTCGCTACACACATTTCAAAAAGCAAAAGAATTTAACGCAATTCTTGTTTTAGAACGCGGTAGTTCTCATATGGAATATCAGAGAGATATTTTAATTGAGGAATATCAAAAATTTGGAATTGATGTACAAAAGTCATTTATGCTTCCGCATCCAAAAATTGTTGAAAAAGAGCTGAAAGAATATGAAGAAGCTGACTATATCTCAATACCGTCCCTTTTTGTAAAAAGTACATTTTTGGAGAAAGGCATCCCTGAATCGAAATTAATTCATGTGCCCTACGGCGTTGATCTTTCGCGATTCAAGCAGATTCCGAAGGAGGACGATATATTTCGGGTCGTATTCGCAGGCGGGATGTCGCTCCGTAAGGGGGTCCACTATTTACTCAAGGCTTTTTCCGAACTCAAACTGCCGAACTCCGAATTATTACTCATCGGATCAATAAATGAGGAAATAAAACCATTTTTCAAAAAATATGAAGGGAGTTTTAGATACATCGGGCACGTTCCACAGGCGGAACTTTATAAACACTATTCACAAGGATCGGTTTTTGCGATGATGTCGATTGAAGAGGGGCTCGCACTTGTGCAACCGCAGGCGATGGCTTGTGGGTTACCCGTTATTGCAACGACGAACACAGGAGCCGAAGATATCGTCCGAGATGGGAAGGACGGGTTTATCATCCCAATCAGGGATGTAGAGAAATTGAAGGAGAAGCTAATATATCTTTATGAACATCCTGTAGAGAGGGAAGAAATGGCAGTGTCGGCAAAAGAGCACGTATCATCGGGTTTTACGTGGGACGACTACGGGGATAAGATGATCAAAGAGTATGAGAGGATACTACGAAATACGAAATAGTACGAAAGTACGAAAAAGATGCCGGAAGATATAAAAATAAGAAGAAAGGATTTGGTGTATTCGGAGTTGAGTTACAAAATTATGGGCGTTATCAGATTACCTATTAGAAAACATAGAGTTATTGCAAATAATAAATTCTAGAAATTAAGGGCAAATAATATTTACTTTAAAAAATAATATTTGATAATGAAGGTAAAAACTAATAGTTTTTTAAATCACACTTTTATAACTAATTTAATAAACAATAAATCGGTTATGTTAGATTTGGGAGCTAATAATGGAGAGTTTTCAAAATTTATAAAAAGATTATATGGAGGCAAAATTTATGCTATAGAGGCAATTCCAGATTTATACGAGAACACAAAAGAAATGTTGGACGTAAAGAGTTTTAATTATTGTGTCTCAGATTCAAATAAATTATGCAAAATTAAAGTTCCCGAGAATGGATGTGCTAGCAATAAAGTAAATAAAATTAATGGTGAAGAAATTGAAGTTCCGGGAATAACCTTGGATAAATTTTTATTAGACCAACAAATAAACAGAGTCGACTTATTAAAAATGGATATTGAGGGTGCTGAAATAGAGGTTTTTGAATCTATTTCTAAAAAAACTTTAGAAAAAATAAATCAAATTACCGTTGAATTTCATGATTTTTTATGGCCTGAATTAAAACCAAAGGTTAAAGAAATAAAAAAGAAAATAAAATTAAATGGGTTTTATTGTATCCCGTTTTCTTTAACAAATAATGGTGACGTGTTGTTTATTAGAAAAAATTCAATTTCTTTTTTTAATTACCTGTACTTAAAATATTTAATTAGATATTTGCTTGGAATAAAAAGAAAGTTTTAAAAATATGGTTACTTTAAATATAGGTAATTTTTTGTATATTCGTAATTTATTTGTATTAAATAGCTAATATGAGAGTTTTACACATCATCCCTACATATTACCCGGCTTATGCCCGAGGCGGTCCTATCTGGAGCGTTCACAACTTGAACAAGTGGCTCGCCAAAAAGGGGATTGATGTTACCGTCTATACCACCGACATTGATATTCCAGAGAGTATCCCTAAAAATCAGGAAGTTAATGTTGACGGTGTGAAGGTTTTCTATTTCCCCATTTCTTTTGCCACGTGGGAGTATTCCCGTGATTTGCACTTCGCCCTTCGCCATTTGCCGGA
>PFCS01000047.1 GCA_002772895.1 Parcubacteria group bacterium CG10_big_fil_rev_8_21_14_0_10_36_14
ATATCTCAATAGACGGCAATTTGGAATTAAATTCTGTCGTCCATGTTGAAGCGAGCAAAGAGGAATTGGAAAAATATACATTAAACGACGGAGATTTTATTTATAACACAAGAAATGCCCCAAATTTAGTTGGTAAATCCACCGTTTATCATGGCGAGAATGGCAAATATTTATTTAATAACAATATTTTGAGGATTAGATTCAGAAAAGAAGCTGATCCTGATTATATTAACTACTTTCTTAATACAGAAGAAGGCAAACAAAAAATAAAAACCCTAGTGAGCGGAACAACAAGTGTCGCCGCGATATACCAGAAAAATTTTGCGACAATCACCGTGCCACTTCCGCCGATTGAAGTTCAAAAAGAAATAGTTGCCGAAATATCAAAAGAAAAAGAGTGTGTAATTGCTTCGGCGAAAACAATCGATATTTTTGAGAAAAAAATATCCCAATTGATAAACGACATTTTATAAATATGCGTAAGATTGAAAATGACAAAACTAAAGACAAAGAATACGATCTCGCTTGTATAAAGTGCGACGGAGAGACTTGCCATAAGGTTTTATTTTCTGTGAATGTCTTGGAATCCGAAGAGGAAATTTCTGTTTCGCGTGATTATGAAATAATAATTTGTCAGGGTTGCAAAGAGGTTTCTTTTCGTACAACCTCTTCTTGTACTGAGGATATGAGTTATGATCCAGAAACTGGCGAGACGGATTACGACGAGGATATTAAACTGTACCCGAGCCGAATCGCTGGTAGAAAGCAGGTAAAGGATATGTATTTGTTGCCCGATGAGGTTTTGAAAATTTATAAAGAAACTCACGGGGCTTTGTGTGGTCGGCTAAGTATTCTTGCTGGGATAGGAATAAGAGCCTTAGTTGAATCTGTATGTAGAGAAAAAGAAGCACAAGGCGGTAATCTAAAAAACAAGATTGATGATTTAGTTATTAAAGGCGTGCTAACAAAAGATAGTGCAGAAACTTTACATAGTACAAGACTTTTGGGCAATAACTCAGCACACGAAACTATCGCCGCAAGTGATGATGAGCTTGATATCGCTATGGATATTGTTGAAAATCTTATAAAAAATGTTTATGTAATTCCGCAAAAAGCAAGGCGGTTGAATAAGAAATAAAACATGGATTTAGAAAAACTACTATATATTGCAGAAGAAAAAATGCCACAAATAAAAACCCTTATTTTGGGCTTGTTTGTCATACTTGGGACATTTGTTGCCATGGATAGTTTAGTTGTTGATTTCGCAAATTTTGTTGGATTCAAGATAAGACCATTTCTTTACCCGATGTTGTTGATTTTGTGGATTGGATATTGGGCGTTTAATAAATTTCACTTGCCGAGAAATAAAAAAAATAAGGTGGGTATTGTAATTGCGATTTATTCTGAAAATGAAAAAGAGCGTCAGAAATTAAAAGCAGATTTTATTTCTAAATTGAAAAAAGACTTACAGCAGGAAGAAATTTTAAATTTTTCAAATGTCATTTTTTTAAAAAATCATTTTTCAAACCAAGTAAAAGAAGCTAACAATCCACGCTCAAAATTGGAATCTATAAATAAAAAAATTAAAGCCCATTTTTATGTTTGGGGTGATGTTAAAAAAAGACCAGACGGCGATGAAGGTGAAAAATATTTCATAAATTTTCAAGGGTATGTTGTTCATAAACCCATTCCACAGAGTTTAAGTCAAACAATCTCAATTGATTTTTCAAAAGTATTGCCTCGAGAGGTGAATTTTTTAGAAAAAAGGAGTTTTAAGGGATTTGAGGCATCTGCGACAATCGTTCATTTAGCCGCAAAATATATTATTGGAATCGCAGCGTTTGTTTCTCACGATCCGCAATTAGCCTTAAAACTACATAATGGCTTAAAAGGCCAGTTTAATGCTTTTAGACCACTGCCACCACACTTGCAAGATATACGAAATCGTATTCCTCTCTTGATATCTGATGAAAAATTATGGATAGCAAAGTGGTACTTTGAAAATAACAAAATAATTGAAGCGAAAAAATTTTTGCAAGAATCTATAGTGGAAAACGACAACAACTATGGAGCATGGTTATTTAAAGCAACGGTTGATTTTTTAATTGATCGCGATGTGGATGAAGCAATGAAAAGTATTGGTAGGGCTGAGCGGTATGCAAAAATTACGCTTGAATGGAGATATAGTAAAGCATTTTTATTTTTTTGGAAAGAAGATTATCAAAACGCATTGAAAATTTGTCAAAAAATAAAAAATCAAAGCTATACAACGGAATTTATTACTTTAGATGAGGTGAGAAAATTCAATACAAATCTTTTATCAGGCGTGAATCCAAAAGCACAATTATATTTTTGGATTGGTTTTTTAAGTTATTTTAAAAGGAACAATTTAGGAGATGCGTTGCAGGATTTTGAAAATTTTGAAAGGTTGGCAAGTGATAATATGGGCTTGTTAAAACAAAAATCTACTGCATACTTAAGGGAAATTAAACAGAAACTTAGTATAAAGTAGAGTTATAATAATATATTTTTATGTCCCAATACTACAAACCCCACCGCAATCCAAACTGGAATTTTGGCGGTAATAACTGGAAACTATCCCGCTCAAAGATTGATTTATTCATGAGTTGTCCTCGTTGTTTCTATATTGATAACCGTCTTGGCGTGGCTCGTCCGCCCGGATTTCCTTTTGCTCTAAACTCTGCTGTTGATGCTTTATTAAAAAAAGAATTTGATATTCATCGGACTAAAAATCAGCAACATCCATTGCAAGAAAAATATGGCGTTGACGCTCGACCTGTGACTCATGATGATTTAAACGAATGGCGGGAAAATTTTAAAGGTATTCGCTGTGTTCATAAACCAACTGGCCTTACTATATCCGGAGCCATTGATGATCTATGGATTAATTCAAAAGATGAATATATTGTCGTTGATTACAAATCAACCGCTAAAAGCGAGGAAATTACTGAATTAAACAAAGACTGGCAAGATGGGTATAAAAGGCAAATGGAAGTTTATCAATGGCTTTTAAGACAAAATGGATATAAAGTATCAAATACTGGATATTTTGTTTATTGTAATGGCCAAACAGATAGAGAAGCTTTTGACGCCAAGCTTGAGTTTGATATTACTCTTATTGCTTACGAGGGCGATGATAGCTGGGTAGATAAAGCAATTACCGACGCTCACAAATGCTTGAGCAGTGATAAATTACCGCCAGCCAATACGGAGTGTGAATATTGTCAGTACAGAAAAGCGGTTATGGATGTTTTAAAATAATTATGATGAAAAAAATTACAATACCAAATAGATATAAAATAGGGTTTAAATACTGTTTGTATTATTTTGAGTTTATTTTATTATTAACCGTTGCCCTTATTATCTTGAGCGTGCTAACAGGCAATGCTTTTGGTGTAGGTTTATTTGTTTTGATTCCGTTTTCCTGGCCGTCGCACCTAATAAATTTTGGCCTTGCTTTTTTGACGGGGTTTATTACGGCTGACACAAAAATAAATAAAAGAAAAATTTTGTTTATATTATTTCCTGTTTTAGCAGTTGTTTTGTTTTGTACTTTTTTTGGCTATCCACTTTATATTTTAAAATTAATTTTAAGTGGTATTTTTGGATAATGATTTTTTATATATGAAAACAAAATATTACATATTGATAATTATTATAAGTTTGGCTTTGGGTTTTGGTCTAGCTTTTATATTGAGGGTAGACTTAATTGGTCGTACTCTTGGTAAAAAATCTGTTGACGCAACCAGCTTATCTGACTCAAGGTTAGTATGTGTTTATGATAATATTTCGAAATTCAGCACCGGTTTTCCATTTAGCGCCCACAAAGATTGTCGTTACGGTAATTCAGGTACATATTGCAACCGTCGTATTTGTAAAACATCTAATTACGGCAACACCTCGGTAATATTTAATGGTTTTTTCTGGAGTTTCTTATTTTATGTCGTTTTAAGAATTATTTTTAGAAAAAAATTATGAAATTATTGTTAACATCCGCTGGATTAGAAAATAAAATAATTAGAGATTTTGCTACATCTCAAATAAGTGAATTTAAAAGTAAAACTGTTGGCGTTATTATTACTGGCCAAACTGCCGAAGAAAGGATATATATTGACCAGTCACTAAAAGAATTAAGAGATTTAGGCATGACGACTATTAGCATGAATATATCTAAGGATGACAATTTTAATGATTTAGCTGAATTTGATATGTATTATGTTTGTGGTGGCAATACTTTTTATATTCTAGACCGCATAAGAAAAACTGGTGTAGATAATATATTATTAAAAGCGATTAAAAAAGATAAATTGTATATTGGAGTTAGTGCTGGTAGTATTATTATGGCTAAGAATATTAAAACAGCCAATGTAGGTAAAGACGGCGATGATAATGAAATCGGCCTTAAAGATATTTCTGGATTTAATATTATTCCATTCCATTTTTTCCCACATTATGACGAAACTGAAAAAGAGGCTGTTGAGGAATTTTACAAAACTGAACAAGAACCGATTATGGCTTTAACTGATGATCAGGCTATTTTTATTGATGATGACAGTTATATTTTAATTGGTAATAAGGGAGGAATACAAATGGATGTTAATTTTAATAACAAGACAATAAATTATGATTAATGAGTTGATTAAACAAATTTTTAAAAGCAATAATTTAGGAGACTTACAAACAATTGAAAAAATAGAAATAGGATTCTCTAATAAAATTTATTCAATTGATGATAAATACATCTTAAAAATTTGTGGGGACTTAGAAAACGAACCATATATCGCTAAAGAGGTTTTTTTATTTAATTTTTTTGAGAATATAATTCCTGTGCCTAAAGTTATTGCTTACGATAATACTAAAAGTATTTGTGATAGCCATTATTTAATTTATCATAAAATTCAGGGTGATAATCTCTATTCAGTTTGGCATTTAATGAATAATGAGGAAAGACGAGATATAGTAAAACAATTATGCAATATTTTGAAGAAAATAAATAATGCTTCTTGTGATGAGTTTGTCAATAAATTCAAGATAGATAAAAATATAGACTGGCAAGATATAATAATTTCTAAAATTAAAAAATCATTAAAAGAGGTATCTAATAAAAAATTGATTCCTTCTGATTTTATTCAAGCTATAAATAATTTCGTTGAGAATAATAAACATGTTTTAAAAGAACAAAAGATAGCTTTAACATATTATGATGCTCATTTTGACAATGTTTTGGTTAAAGACAATAAAATTGTAGGCTTACTTGATTTAGAAAGGACAGAATTATTTTCCATAGATTATGCTTTAGATATCATTCAAAGAATGGTAGATATTCCACATAAATACATGTCCGAAGAATCAGAAAAATATTGTAAACCGGAAGATTATATGAATCTTTTACATTGGTTTAAGGAATTTTATCCAGAACTTTTTGGTTTTAAAAATATGGATAAAAGGTTGGCTTTATATGGGGTGGAGCATGATTTGAGGGATTTAATACATTTTCCAGAAATTGATAATATCAAAAAAACTATTGCTAATTTTATTGATTATAATATAGGCTAAACTTAATTTTATGATTGATAAATTAAAAAAATATCTGTTTAACTACACTTTTATTGAAGAACTAACCCCAGGCAATGAATCCTTTAATACTAATTTAAAATTACGAAGGAATCTTAATAAAAGCTTGTGGGTTGGTAAAATTTTCCGTCCGCTTTCATATAAAATAGAGGATTTTTATGATAAAGGAAAACATTATATTTGTAATGTTGATTTTCAAGATTTAGAACACCGTGCAATATTCGGTTTTCGTTTGGCAAAAGTTATAGGTTTAAAAAGCCTAAAATTTAAGACCATACAACTGAACAAGCTTTCAAATTTTGACCCCAATACAATTAAACATGATCGCATAAATAATAATGTTTTTTTAACGAAGTTAAAAGGAGTTTCCCTTACTCAATATCTGTCATCAAATTCTTTTGAAACATTTGAAAGTAGTGATATTATAAACAAAGATGAAGCTATTTTTAGTTTTGTTTTTAACCTATGGATTGGTAATTATGACAATAAAGATGAAGATTTTTTGGTGGATGAAGATAAAAATTTAATATCCATTGATTACCAAGTTTTGGGCCCGGGATTTCGCGATAACCCCAAACTTTCCCTTGGTGCTTGGGGGGAATCATTTGATATTAATGACCCAAGAGATACTGGTTGGTGCATAGGAGACGGCAAATTATTAGATTATTTAAGAAATAGCATAAATCGTTGGGAAATATTCAAGAAGGCAATTGAAAAAATTAATTCCTTGCCGGAAAAGAAAATTAAGCTAGCAATGAAAGGTTTAAATTTTTATAACCAGGGGACAAAGAAAAATATTAATGATTTGTTTTATAGTTTTTTACTTGAAAGAAGAACTAAATTAGAAAAAATCATTAAAGATTGGATAAGAGCTGATTGTCCGATTGTGGATTTACCAAAGGATAATGGTGTTAAGTAATTGTATATGAATTTTAAATCCTTTTTACGCAACTTTTATTTAACCACCTTTTTTTATGATTTTGTTTTTGCGTACGCGGTTTACAATGTCCTCTTTAATTTAAAAGGATTATCAATTTTTCAAATATCATTGTTGTTAATGTGGTGGAGTTCAACTACCATACTTTTAGAGGTGCCATCAGGTGCTTTAGCAGATTATTGGAGCCGTCGCAATTTATTGGTAATTTCCCCGTTAATCAAAAGTCTCTGTTTTGCTAGCTGGTTTTTTGCGGATGGTAATTTTTATCTTTATGCCCTTGGTTTCTTGTTTTGGACAATTGGCTCGACCATGAGATCGGGAACGGAAGAGGCTTTTTTATACGATTCTTTAGTAAAATTTAAAAGGCAAAAAGATTATGAAAAAATACTAGGCAGAAAAAAAGTATATCTCACCTTAGCGATAGGTGTTTCTTCACTACTAGGTGGTCTTATTGCAAGTTACAACTTGGATTTAGTATTGTTGGCTAGCATACTTCCAATATTATTATCGTCATTTTTTGCCATACTTTTAGTTGATCCTCCCAAGCAAGAATCAACCAAAGAGACAAAGTATTTAGAATATATAAAGATTGCTTTTCAAGAAGTAAAATCAAATAAATTATTAAGATATTTTTTTATTTACTTAATATCCATTTCAGTTTTTGGTAATTTGGAAGAATTTGATCAATTGTATTACAAACTAGCTGAAATCCCGTTGTTTTTATTTGGTTTTATAAGTTTTGCCGGCTCTGGTTTAGCTGCTTTGGCTGGTTGGTTGGCTTACAAGTTTAAAAGCATTAAATCAATTATATATTTATCACCGCTTTTAGCTTCAATAATGTTATTATTAATTGGTTTAAAACCTAGCTTTGTTATGGTAGCCTTGCTTGTTATCTCTGCGGTGGTGGTAATTCCAGCCGATGTATTATTAGAGGCAAAAATGCAAAGAGAAATAAAAAGCAATAGTCGGGCAACTGTGATATCAATTAAAACTTTAGTTTTAGAGGTTTTTGCAGTTTTGTGTACTTTCGGTGTGGGGCTTGTCAGTAAATATTTAGAATTTCAAAATGCATATATTATCTTGGGCGTATTTCTTTTCCTATTTTCAATTTGGGTATTTGCAAAAAGGAAGATTATATACAATTAGCACATTTCCAAAAATTCTTCACTAAAACTAGCAAAAAAAGTTCGGTAGCTGTCCCTGTATGCCTGCAAAAAATTCGTGGCTTAAATTAGCCACATTTTTTGTTTGAATGAGTATGGAATTGAACTTTATATAAAAAATCTTGCATAAATTGTATTTTACAATATTCAAAAATATGATACTATAATACCAATAAATAAAAATCATATGGCTGAAACAACAAATGGCGAACATCCCAAAATCCAAATTAAAGATTTAGTATCACAAGAAGTAGAACATTATAAGGATCCTGATATGGTATTTTTCGGTGGTGGATGTTGTTATGGTTTTAACTGGCAGTGTTGATGCGGGGGCTTATTGGAGAAAATTGAAACAAAGATTGAAAAAAGAAAGAAGCCAGGTCGTGACAAAATGTCACAAACTGAAATTTATGGCTAAAGATGGCAAATATTATGCTTCGGATTCGGCTGATACTAATAATTATTTCCGTGACGTCACAAAAATGATCCTCATGCTAAAAGAAGCAAGCAAAAATATTTTTGATAAATGTATGATGTCAGGCGGCTCTTTTATCTTCTTCTTCGCTCACAATATCCTCGTCGTCCACTTTACGGTATAGAGGAGGAGTGCCTTCTTTTACTACCGGCGATTTGATCTCTTCGGGCTTTCCTTCTTCTCCATATTCCACCTTAACAGGCATGCCATCTTTATTATCCGCTTCTTCTTCTGACAATATTTGACTATTTTTTATTTGCTCGGGCAAAGGCGGAGGACCTTTACGTTCCGGATTTCTCATGTCCATTTCCATATTTTTTAAATTAGTTTAAGCTTGATTGAAATGTTTTCAATAGCCGATTATATTAAAATAATAACATATTTTGATGGTTTGGTCAAATAATTTTAACTGTTAAACAGTACAATAATGTCCCACCAACGTGATAATGTCATAGTACAGCCAAGTTAAAATGTCATACCTAGTATATAATGAA
>PFCS01000048.1:0-324 GCA_002772895.1 Parcubacteria group bacterium CG10_big_fil_rev_8_21_14_0_10_36_14
GTTAGAGCGCTGTCCTCACACGACAGAGGCCGGTGGTTCGAGTCCACCATCGTCCATTGTAGGCGGGGTAAATTAGAGCCTGCCGGCAGGCTCTGTCCTCACACGACAGAAGCCGGTGGCCTTCCTATCGGTAGGCAGGTTTGAGTCCATCATCGTCCATATTTTTATCATTAATAATTTATAACTCATAATTGATGGTTTATGAATAAAACATTATTAAAGTCAGCGTTGCAGTACATTATAGAATTGGTGCATATAATCGTTATTTCCCTTGCAATTATAATTCCTATTAGATATTTTTTGATTCAACCTTTCTATGTTAAG
>PFCS01000048.1:342-2618 GCA_002772895.1 Parcubacteria group bacterium CG10_big_fil_rev_8_21_14_0_10_36_14
TGACCATGAATATTTAATTATTGATGAAATCAGTTATCGGATTAGAGAACCAAAAAGAGGAGAAATCGTTGTTTTCAAGTATCCGAATGATCCAAGTCAATATTTTATAAAAAGAATTGTCGGAATGCCAGGAGAAACAGTAGAGATTAAAGATGGCAGAGTCCGCATATATCCTCAGAATTCTTTAGTTGGATATTATCTTAATGAAAGCCAATATCTCTCTAATGTTGAAACTGTCTCTGAGAAAAAATTTCAAATTGCCGAAAATGAATATTTTTTAATGGGAGATAATCGTCCTTCAAGCTTAGATTCGCGGGTTTTTGGCCCGGTTCAGGATAAATTAATTGTTGGAAAAGTTTGGTTGCGCGGATGGCCAATGACAAAATTTAGAATCTTCCATACTCCGGAATATAATCTTATACAATAAATTAACTAACTAATTTACCAATTAAAATTTATGCCACGACCACGTAAAGAAAAAATAACTTTGCCAAAAAAACGCGGTAGAAAGCCAAAATTGCCGTCTGCCCCAAAAGTGCTTGTGTCAACACAAACAAAAAAGCAGACCGAAACTCCTGAGACATTAAAGGGTTTTAAAGATATTCTTCCTTTGGATGCGCCTTATTGGGATTTTGTAAGAGGTATTTTTTATGATTTGGCAAAAAGTTATAGTTTTAAGATAATTGAAACACCGGTTTTAGAACAACTCGCATTATTTAAGAGAAATCTTGGCAAATATACCGATATTGTTGAAAAAGAACTTTTTGAATTTATTGATAAAGGCGGAGTAGCAGTGGCCCTCAGACCCGAAGGAACGTCAGGAGTAGCTAGGTCATATATTAATCACGGAATGCATAATTTGCCTCAACCGGTAAAGGTTTTTTATGATGGCCCAATGTTTAGATATGAAAATCCTCAAGCCGGAAGAATGCGTGAACACCATCAGATAGGTTTTGAAGTCTTTGGCTCTGAAAGTTCTGCGGTCGAAGTGCAGTTAATGCTTCTTGCTCACAATGCCTTAAAAGAAATCGGGCTTTCTTCAAGTCTGGAAATAAATAGTATGGGATGCGCTTCTTGTAGAGAAACTTTTAAAGAAGCACTGGTAGAATACTATAAATCAAGAAGGCGCGAACTTTGCGAAGATTGTAAAAGACGAATATCAAAAAATCCAATCCGTCTTTTGGATTGTAAGGAAGAAATGTGCCAGCCAATAAAAGAAAATGCTCCGCAAATTATAGATTTTCTTGATGAAAATTGCAAAAAACATTTTATGCAAGTTTTAGAAATGTTAGATGAGTTGGAGATACCTTATAATTTAAATCCATTTTTAGTGAGAGGTTTGGATTATTACACTAGAACGGTTTTTGAATTTAGACCTCTTGGCGAGCAAAAATCGCAATCAGCTTTACTTGGTGGCGGACGATTTGATGTTTTAGTAGAACAGATGGGCGGACAACCTGCATCTGCTGCCGGAATGGCATGTGGGTTAGAGCGCCTTATAATGCGTATAAAAGAGGAAGGTGTGCTTTTGCCAGCCAAAAAGAGGCCCGATATCTTTTTGGCGCATTTGGGACCTGATGCAAAGAAACGCGCAATGAGATTGTTTGAAGAATTGAGAAAAGAAGGCTTTGCTTTAATTGAGAATTTTGCCAAAGACAGTTTAAAACAACAGCTTGAAAATGCCAATAAGGCGCGAGTCAGATTTACATTAATTTTGGGTCAGAAAGAATTGCAAGAAAACAATATTCTTCTTAGAGATATGGATGCCGGAGTTCAAGAAGAAATTGATATTAAGAAATTGGTTCCAGAATTACGTAAAAAGCTTGAACAGAAAAGTCTTTTGCCAGAATTGGAAGAAGGTTCTACAGATATGATATAACTTTTTTGGTATTAGTATTTTTTATGATATAATTATTAATAATGAAGTATATTATAATAAAATTTATTATTATAATATGCGAATATCGGGAGGTGACACCCATGACCGAAGTTAAAAGAAAAGAAGGAGAAAGTTTTGAGAGTCTTTTGCGTCGTTTCAATAACCGCGTTCAGATGAGTGGTCGTATGCTTCAGGCTAAAAAAATAAGATTTTTGAAACCAGAAGGCAATAAAACAAGAAAAAAAGCAGCTGCTCTAAAACGTGAAGGCATAAAAGAAAAAATAAATTATATGCTTAAGAGCGGAAAAATAAAAGAAGAAGACTTGAGACGCAGAGGTAAGCAAAAGCTAAAAATAAAAATAAAATAAATAATCGTTATGTCGTTATTAGAAACGAT
>PFCS01000049.1 GCA_002772895.1 Parcubacteria group bacterium CG10_big_fil_rev_8_21_14_0_10_36_14
TTCCTATCTTATAACCAAGCTTTTGGAGGGGCTTGGAAATAAAGTCGGGTTAACCTCCACGATAATTTTTAAAATAGGTAAAGATGAATGGTTGAATGATAAAAAAATGACAATGCTTGGACGTTTTCATTTACAAAAGATGTTGCGTCAAATGGCAAATGAAGAATGTAAGTATGCAATTATAGAAACATCCTCAGAAGGAATAGCGCAATATAGAAATAAGGGAATAGATTATGATGTGGCGCTTTTTACTAATCTTTCGCCAGAGCACATAGAAGCGCATGGAAGTTATGATAAATATAAAAAGGCAAAGGCGAAATTATTTTCTTATCTTGAACGCGGTCGTGATAAAGGTGTTCCTAAAACAGCAATAATAAACATTGATGATAAAGAGACGGATTATTTTTTAGGATTTAATAACAATAATATTGGATATACTTTAAAAGATTCATATAAAAAACAAGCAAAAAGTATTATATCTGCAAAAAATTTAAGAATTGATGAATTGGGAATAAAATTTTTTATATCCGGTATAGAATTTAAGAGCAAATTATTAGGAGAGTTTAATGCCTATAATCTACTTGCCGCAATTACTTGTTGTAATGCGCTTGGCAAGAAGTTAGAAGAGCTGGTGAAAGGAGTAAAGGAAATAGAATCAGTTCCCGGTAGAATGGAATTTATAAATGAGGGCCAAAATTTTCAGGTGATCGTTGACTATGCTCATGAACCGGCATCAATGCGTGCGCTTTATGGTATTGTACGAGAGATTCCTCACAAGCGAGTGATACATATTTTCGGAGCTACTGGCGGAGGGAGAGACAAGTCGCGTCGTCCAATTTTAGGCGAAATTACAGATCAGAATGCCAATATTATAATTCTTACGAATGATGATCCGTACGATGAAAATCAGGAGAAAATAGTTAGTGATATAAAAAAAGGAATTAAAAAGAAAAAAGAAGGGGAGTCGCTTTTTGTTATTATGGATAGAGAAAAAGCAATAGAGCTCTCCATTGATTCAGCTGAAGATGGAGACATTGTGCTTATAACCGGCAAAGGTTCTGAACAAAAAATTGCTATTGATGGGAAAATGCTTCCATGGGATGACAGGAAGATTGCGAGAACATATCTGCAAAATAAAAATACCCATTAAATATAATTTATGGAACAAAAAAAATCCGATTTCAAAGCTGTAAAATTAAAAGAGGGCGAAGAAGTATTATTAGTTGTTAGACAAACTCCTATTGTTTATAGCACTGCTATATTGTTCGGTCTTTTATTTTTTCTTTTGCCTTTTTTCTTTTTATTTCCACTTTTTTCTTGGGGAAAGATTGGTATGGTTATTTTCTTTATTCTTTTGGGAGGAGCGATATTTTTTACTTTATATCAATTAATCGATTGGTATTTTAATTGTGGGATAGTCACCAATGTAAGAGTTATTGATATTGACCAGAAAGGACTTTTCAACCGCATTGTTTCTGAGGTGCCATATTATAAAATTGATGACGTTTCATATAATATAAAAGGGATTAAACAATCAATGTTCAGATATGGTAATGTAGTGGTTGCAATTAGGGGGTATAGGTCCAGCGTTACTTTACGAAATGTCGCTAAACCGGCAATGATTCAAGAATTAGTTTTGGAGGTTGAACGTCGAGTGCGAAAATGGGATGAAAACGAAGAACAAAAAAAACCGGTAATGGATAAAATTATGGAAGAAATGGATAAGCTTTCATCTGTAGAAAAACGCGCCCTTGCCCTTGCGCTTAAAAAAATGAAAAAAGAATAATTATGAAAGATCTTTCTTTCAAGAAAATATTAGGAATGAAAATAGCGGGTATTGTTATTTTGTTTTTTATTGCTTTATTTGGATTTAATTTTTTTAAAGAATATAATCGGAGTCGGGAGCTTGATAAAGAAATAGAAAAATTAGAAACTGCGGCAAAAGAAATAGAAGCGCAAAATTTGGACATTCTTAATTTGGCGACATATTTAGATACAGAGGAATTTTTGGAAAGCGAAGCAAGAACTAAGCTGGGACTAAAAAAACCCGGTGAAGAAGTGGTGTCCGTTTCTTTACCTGAAGAAGGCACTACGCTTACAAATAATTCTAATAACCAAGAAGAGTCTAATGCTATTTTGTGGTGGAAATATTTTTTCAAAAATTAGCTTGCGGGTATAGTACATTGGTAGTATGCGACCTTCCCAAGGTTGAGA
>PFCS01000050.1 GCA_002772895.1 Parcubacteria group bacterium CG10_big_fil_rev_8_21_14_0_10_36_14
CCTAATTTCAGCCTTAAACTTATTCTTCAGCATATTTACAATTTTGCCCATAACATTTTCTGCTTCTTTTGCTTCTAATGTTTTGTGCGAAGAACAAAAAAATATATGAAGCGCTAAAGATTTTTTTCCTGTTGGCACACCTTTACCTTCATAAGCGTCAAAAAAATCCACATCTCGTATAAGCGCATCTTGCGAATAAATCGCTTGTTTTATTTCTTCATATTCCTGTTTTTTATCCACAATAAAAGCAACATCACGCAAAATACCCGGAAACTCAGGTAATGACTCATATGGTTTATGAGATTTTAGATGTTCTAAAAGTCTTCCGAAATCCAAATCAAAGACAGCAACCCTTGTCTCTACTCCGACTTTTAAAAGAACTGCCGGATGGAGTTCGCCAAAACATCCCAGATTTTCTTTTCCTACCAAAACAACAAAACTTCTTGTAGGATGATAATTTTTATTTTCACAATCTCCAAAAGTATAACTAACTCCGTATTTTTTTAATAATGCCGACAAAAATCCTTTTATTTTATAAAATAATTGCCCTTCTGGAGAATTTCCCCAGACCGCTCCGGCGAAACGTATCTCTTCTTTTGGCAGTTCGCCTTTGCCTGATTTTTTATAAACCCTGCCCAACTCAAATATTTCTCCTTCGCTAGACCTGTTTTCATTTTCACGCGAGATACCCACAAGAGATGGTAAAATCGAAGGTCTCATATATGCCAAATCTTCGGAAAGCGGATTAGCAATTTTCACCGCATCCTTTAGATTGAAAGTATCTAGCGCCTTCTTACTTACCATGGTATATGGCATTACTTCAAAAAATCCGGCTGACACTGCAAATTGTTTTATTTTTTTCTCCCAAACAAAACTCTTATCCAATACCTCGTCCGGCAACTCTCCTTTTGGAAGAGTGTTCGGCAAATTATGATAACCAAATATGCGAGCAATTTCTTCTATCAAATCTTCTTCTATTTCTATATCACATTCGCGCCAATACGGAGCTTTGGCTTTTATCCTTTTACCATCTGTTTTAACGAAAAATCCCAATCGAGATAAAATATCAGCCATTTCTGCAATTTTTATATCTGCGCCAATAATTTTTTTGGCTCGTTCCGTATCCAAAGTTATTTCTTTTGGAGAAAATTTTTTACTGCGCAAATCAAATACTTCGCTTACAATTTTTCCACCGGCTATTTCTTTTATCAATTCTGCTGCGCGGTATAGAGCATTTGTCGTCGCTTCGGTAGAAAGTCCTTTTTCGAAAAGATTTGACGATTCGCTCCGAAGTCCAAGTCCGCGCGAAGTTTTTCGCACTGTTACAGGATTAAACGTTGCAGCTTCTAAAACAATAGTTTTGGTTTCTTCGCTCACACCAGAAGATTCTCCACCCATAACACCGGCAACTGCTGAAGGATTTTTACCATCAGCTATCACAAGATTATCTTCTCCTAACTTATACTCTTCTCCGTCCAATGCTTTTATTTTTTCGCCTTTTTTAGCGCAACGAATTATTATTTTTTTATCCAAAAGTTTATCATAATCAAAAGCATGTAAAGGTTGACCCATTTCCCATAAAATCAGATTTGTAATATCTACTATATTATTAATGGACCGCGAGCCTACGGTCATTAACTTCTGTTTTAACCACCAGGGCGATTCTTTCACCTCTACGCCCTCAATAACAACTGCTTGATAACGATAGCAAAGCTCTGGCTCTTTATTCTCCACTTTCAATATGTTACCCTTCTTCCCGTTTATTGAAGTTATTTTTGGGAATTCAAACGGTGCTTTCAATATTGTTCCTGCTTCACGAGCTACTCCCAAAATACAAAGCTCATCAGGCCGGTTAGTTGTTACCTCAATATCAAAAATAGTATCTTGCAAATTAAGAGCTTTTGCCAACAATGTCCCTGATTTTGCAGAAATAGCTGACAAGTCCAAAATTTCATGGCTGTCTTTTTGTTCAAACTGCCAATCAAGGCCAATTTCCGACGCAGCGCAAATCATTCCTCCGCTTTTTACTCCGCGAATTTCTGTCGTCTTTAGTTCTACAAGTTCTCCCTCGCCATGCCAACGGACTTTTGCGCCTTCCAATGCTACAGCAACCTTCATTCCCACTTCTAAGTTTGACCCGCCACAAACAATCTCTACTTTTTTTCCAATATCAGTTAAAACTAATTTTAATTTATCGGCATTAGGATGTTTTTTTATTTCCAAAATTTTTCCTAATACAATTTTATCCCAAGTCTCTCCTTGTGGATAAATGCGTTCAACTCCCACTCCGCACAAAGAAACGCAGGACGCAAACTCTTCCGGCTTTAATCCGGTTTTTAAATACTCTTTTAGCCAATTATAAGAAACTAAAATGTTCATTTTATTAATTCTAATAATTTTTTGAAATCTTCCGGTTTCCAACCCGGATAAAATTCTTTTCCTATTCCGGATGAATCACGTCCTTGCGAAAGACTTTCCAAATCATCTTCCGTACTTTCAAAATATTTTGGATCTACTTCTTTTTTCGTGCGCATCAATCCTACTTTTTCTTGTATTTCATCTTCAGTCGGACGACCCTTTTCTGCAATTTTGTCTTTTTCTATGATTACAGTGTCTTCTTCTTTCCGTTCCAGTAATTTTTTATTTGTTGTCTTTATTTCTCCTGATACTTCGGACGTTTGTCCTGAGTATATTATTGGTTTCTCTTTCATATTTTTTCTCCTAATTAGTTATATAAATTTTAAAAATTAAAATTGTTTTAAAAATCTTAAATCATTTTTATAAAGCAAACGGATGTCGTCTATTTTCATCCCCTCTTTCATCATAAATGTCCGCTCAACACCCCAACCAAATGCAAACCCATTATATATTTTTGGATCAATTCCGCCAGCTTTCAATACATTGGGATGAATCATTCCCGCACCACCAAGTTCAAGCCAGCCTTCTTTGCAAAGTCGGCATTTTAAGCCGTCTTCCAATTTTCCTATTCCTCCACAAACATCACAACTCACATCAATCTCAAACGACGGTTCGGTAAAACGAAAATGAAACGGGCGAAGACGTGTACGCCTACCCTCCCCAAAAAAACTTTTGGCAAAATAATCGAGCACGCCTTTTAAGTTGGCGATACTTACATCCTTATCAATAAAAAGCCCTTCAAACTGATGAAAAACGGGCGTATGTGATACATCGGACTGCCTGCGATATGTCTTTGAAATATTCATCATTCTAATTGGCAATTTTCCACTTTCCATTTCGCGAACCTGTCCGCTTGATGTGTGTGGCGTCAAGACAATCTTTCCTTTTTTTCCAACAGGTAAATCAATAAAAAATGTTTCCCATTCATCTCGCGCCGGATGCGATGCCGGCATATTTAGAGCTTCAAATGCATACCAATCCCATTCTATCTCCGGATATTTACGCCTTACAAATCCAAGACGTGTAAAAATAGAAACGATTTCTTCTATTGCCTGGCTTGTTATATGCAAATGCCCAACTCTTGGCTTTTCACCTGGCAACGTTCTATCAATCCATTCTTCTTTAGCAAAATTTCCAAGCCGTTCTGATTGCAGTTCTACTTGTCTTGTTTTTATAGCTTCTTGTATTTCTGTTTTTATCTCATTCGCCAAACGTCCTATATTTTTTTTATTTTCTGTAGAAAGCTTTGGCAATTCCTTAACTAAAAAAGTATATTTTCCTTTTCTTCCAAAATAATTAACTTCAAAATCCTGCAAAGCTTCTGCATTTTTTGCTTTTTCCAAATCCGCCATAGCGGATTTTTTTAATTGTTGAAGCTTGTCTTTCATAAATAGTATTCCTCGACTTGCTCCGCTCGCTTATGATAGTAGCGGGCGATTGATTGCTGTAATTTTTACAACTTATATTTTATTTCTTTTTTCTTGAGTCCATTTGCATCTGCATGCTGACAACTGTTAGCTTATTATTTATCATTGCCAAAAATTTTTTCCTTGTGCCTTCGTCGCTAATTAATTCTCGCGAAGATATGCGTATTTCATTCGCTAAACGATCTATTTTTGCCATCAATCCTTTTGATTCTCCCTTTTCTTCATACTCTCTACGCAAACCAACCATTTCTAAATAAAAATCTCTATCTTCTGGCGTAAGTTTATCAAAATCCAAATTCTTCAAATGCGTATCATCTTTATCCTGATCTTCTATTTCTGTGTCAAAACGCGCGCTATCCAAATCCGGTTCGTCAACCCCCGTCCCTTGCATATCATCATCCAAACTCCCCTTTGGATGCTCTTCGTCAGTCATCTCTTCAATATCCTCTCCTGTTAATTCTATTACCTCCTCTGGCATTAATTTTTTTTCCATATGGTTTTTATTTAATTTTAACTAAATACTAATTGTCGCTATATGCTAATGAATTATACTCTGCCATAAATCCACAAACTTCGAACCAAATTTAACAAAATCTCTATATGTTATGACTATCAATAATATCATCAGTAATGCAAAACCGGAATTATGAATAATATTTTCTATTTTTTGACTGACTGGTTTGCCTCGCAATTTTTCTACGGCTAAGAATAGAAGCCGACCGCCATCAAGCGCAGGAAAAGGAAAAATATTCAAAATTGCCAAGTTAATTGATAATAAAGCCGTAAATTGCAAAATATAGATAAATCCGAGCTTAGCAACACGCGCCGTAATAACGGCAATGCCGACAGGCCCTGATATTTCTTCTGCTCCGCCTCGGCCAATAATTAAATTTTTAAGAAGAATGATAAATGCAATCGCAATTTCCTTAAAATAATAAAGAGCCTCAACTATACCTTTCCATATTGCTATATGCCACGGATAAGAAACAATAGCGGTTTCAACAAGCCCAACGCCAACTCCACCCCTGCCTGTTTCTTGCAAAATTTGTGGAATAATAGTTTTTTCAAATTGTTGGTCGCCTCTTTTTATTGTATAAACAACACCTTCTCCCACATTTTGTGTTAAATAATCTTGTATACTGCTAAATACAATTTCTTTTCCATCAATCAACAAAATCTCATCGCCTGTTTTCAGCCCGGCGTGCTCTGCCTCCGAACCGGACGAAACGCTTACAATCTGAACATTTTTTTCACTTATAATTGCTGACTTAGAGATAGTGCTGTCTAGCGCTTGCGGAAGACCAATCATATAACCCGCTCCCAACAAAAACATTGCTAAAATAATATTCATTACTACACCTGCTACCAATATTACCGCTTTTTTCCAAATTTTTAATCCGGCAAAACTATCAGAATCATTTTTATCGCTCCCATCTTCTCCTTTTATTTTTACGAATCCGCCGAGCGGTATCCAATTTAAAGAATAAATAGTGTTGTCGGCTTTTGGTGTTTTTCTAAAACAAATTTTCCAATTTTTATTTTTTTTATAAATACCTATCATTCTCGGCGGAAAACCAAAACCAAATTCTTCCGCTTTTGCCCCTAATTTCTTAGCACAAATAAAATGCCCAAATTCATGGACAAAGACAATTAATCCTAAAACAATTAAAAATATCAAAAGTGTTATTAACATATAAATCTATATTATCATAAATATATTATGCTTTCAAATATAGAGCTTTATTCCATCCGTTCAACATTGCCAATTAAAAAGAGACCTTTATTGTAGGCCTCATAAACTATAATTATTCGCTAAAAGCGAACTCTGCAACTTCCTCAATTCTGCTTAAAGTTTTGATATTGAGATTTTGGCGGACTCTTTCTGGAATATCAACCAAATCTTTTTCATTCCACTTGGGAATAATAACTTGAGTATATCCGGAGCGATAAGCCGCCAGAACCTTTTGCTTGATTCCGCCAACAGGCAGAAGCTGTCCACGTAAATTGATTTCGCCGGTAAGTGCCAAATCGTCACGTACCTTCTTATCAAGAATAATGGACAATAAACAAAGAGTGATTGCTGTTCCGGCAGAAGGCCCTTCTTTGCCAATACCATATTCATCACAGCTGACATGAAAATCATACTTATCAAGGTATTCTGGATCCATTCCTTGAGACTCCAGATATGCAGTTGTAGCACACTTAAAAGCTGTCGTAGCAGCAACTCGGACCGACTCGGTCATTACTTTTCCGAGCTTCCCTGTAATCATAAGTCTACTGCCCGCACCTTTGTGCAAAATCGGTAGTCTCAGTGCCTCTATTGTCAAAGTTGTCCCACCATAAGGTGTCCAGGCAAGACCGGTCACAACCCCGGGACCATCAACATGAATTCTGTCTGTAACCTCAAATATTTCTGGACCAAGAATAATTGACAGTTCTTCCGCCTGAATGACTTTTTCAAACGATTTGCCTTGAGCAATAAGAACAGCTCGATTTCGCAAAACATCGGCAAGCGTTCTTTCTAGCTCGCGAACACCTGCTTCACGGATATATTGCCTAATAATCTTCTTGACTGCCGCTTCAGAAAATTCAACTCCATAATCTTCAAGTCCATGCTCTTTTATTTGCTTTGGAATAAGGTGGCGCTCTGCAATATGAAACTTCTCACTGCCGATATAACCGTCAAAATTCAAAAATTCAAGTCTATCGCGCAAAGTAGCAGGAATTCTATCCCTATAATTTGATGTGCAAATGAAAATTACATTAGACAAGTCAATAGGGATCTCTGGTCCAAAATAATTGTCAAAAAAAGCATAATTTTGTTCCGGATCCAAAACTTCCAAAAGCGCAGAAGCCGGATCGCCCTTGTTATTATCTTGCGTCAGCTTATCAATCTCATCTAAGTCAAAAACTGGATTATTAACGCCAGCCTCAATCATTGCCTTTACAATCCGTCCGGCCATTGTGCCAACATAAGTTCGACGATGCCCACGGATTGCCGCTTCATCACGAATTCCACCCAAACTAATTCTGACAAACTTTCTGCCAATCGCTTCAGCAATGCCCTTGGCAATTGATGTCTTGCCTGTTCCCGGAGGTCCGTCAAAACAGAGAATCATTCCACGCTTTTTAGGATTAAGCTTAAAAATTGCCAAAAATTCGATAACTCGCCGCTTGAGCTTTTCCAAACCATAATGATCTCTATCTAAAATTTCCTTTGCCAATTTTAGATCAATAATATCTTCTGTCTTTTTATTCCAAGGATAATCACAAAGCATAATGATATAATCACGCGAAACGTTAGCCTCCATCATACCCTTCGGCATTTGACTATAACGTTCAAGTTCGCGCTGGGCAACTTTCTCTACCCCAATAGGCATATCAGCCAGTTCAATGCGCCGGGCAAGTTCTTCCGTATCATCCTCTTCATCTGCACCGGTCGTTTTCCTCAATTCATCCAAAACCTGCCTTTTTTTCTGCATTAAATGATACTGTCGTTGGCTTTCAATAATACTGTCTTTAACTTTGCCGTCAATTTTTTCATCTACTTCTAATTCAACGAGAGTATTAGAAAAACACTCGTATATCTTTTCAAGAAGCTTGAGCGCACTAAATTCATTGAATAGTTCTCGCTGTTCTTTTGAACTCAAAATATTTGACTTCACAAGCTCATAAATCATAATGTCTACCATAGTATGGACGTTACTCGCTTGGCTGACTTCTTTGATAATTTGATTTTCTATTTTTCCTAATCTTACAAGCTTTTCCAAGATTTCCTTACAGTCACGAAGTAGCCGTCCCACCAAAAGCGAATCAACACCATACAAATTGTAATACTCTACGTTTACAAAAAAAGGCGCGACTGAACTGGTGAAGCTTTTAATATGTACCTTTCTTTCTGTAATAAAAGCGCACTGATATTTTGACCCTTCTTTTTTACACGACATAAGCTTGACTTTTACGCCCAATCCATCAAAGGTTTCCAAATTTTTAGTAGGATCTTTTTCATCATAAGTCGGAATTAAGACAAACCTTGTATGAAAATCGCTTAATACATTGTTATTTCCCAAGTCTAAGCCACTTTTTAATACTGCCTTAAAAGTCGCAATATTCACATTGGTTTCAAAAAATATTGCTCTTTGCAATTGATCCACAGGAATAAAATTGGCATTAATAAAAACAGCAGGGAAAACAGACTTTTGCTTCGTCATTTTTCACCTCTTCCATTTTCAAAGAGCGGGGCGTTCCTACTTATATATAAACATATTTTAGCTAAATATGCAAGATAGTTTCTATGATATAATAGAAATAAACGAAATGGCGGACAAATACTCTAAAAATAAGCGTTTTTAGCCCTATGGATCGTAATTACTTAAAAAGCAATCACATACTAAAAATAGACCTGAATATTTCAAAAAATGCCAGGCTTTTCGTGAATGCTCTTTTAGAGAGCTCAAATGAATTTGATCGGCAAAGATTTGGCGAAGCGCTTTTAGATGAGTTGTCCGATTTGGCAAAAATTGATATTGTAGAGCTAAAAATTTCTAACACCAAGCAATACCACAAACGTTACCAAAATAAAATAGTATCCAAACAATATGGATACTACAAACCAAATGCTAATTATATATTTATATATAACCGCACGGCCGTACAAGGAAAAAACTTGGCGCCAAAAACATTTTTAGATACCCTTCTCCATGAATGGCTACATCATTATGATTTCAAAAAATTGGGATTAAACTCAATCCACAGCTCGGGATTTTATAAGCGCCTCGGTCATCTCAAAGAAATGCTAGGGATATAATAATTAGATTTATATTATTATCTTAAACTGCTGGGTTGAAATCTTATTCTCATTCATATCCTCTAATAGTCCTCTGATTATATATTCTCCTTTTTCTAAATAAAACTTATCAAAACTCCGACGAATATCGTCATAACCCCTTGCAGTCACTTTAAAACTTCTATAAAAAGTATTATTTATAAAAATCTTTAACACACCCTGAAACTCACTGCATTGCGGATCACGACGACTAATATGCGCTAAAATACTAGTCTCACCATTTTCAGTCTGGCTATAAAAATGCTCAATCCAAATATTATATTTTTTCTCTTCTGCCGTAAGGCTTTCAAGCTCCTTTTTTTCCGAATTTTCTTTTGCTTCTTCAATTTTATCATCAACCAAGATTGCAGTTTGTTCTATTTTTAAAGTTAATTTTTCATTTGCTTCATCATCCAAATTTTCTATTATTTTTCTTACTTCATCCTTACTTTCTTCTAATTTGCTTTCAATAATAGACTGAACCGCCTTTGGAGCATTTGCATATGTATCTGCCAAAATCTCTTGCTTTTTTAAAATTGCATCACCCAAATCCTCAGTCAACTTTGCTGTGTCCCCGCCCTCGCTTTTTAGACTATTTATAAAATTCATCGCATCATAAGAATAGTCATCCCCGGCCTTTAAAGCCTTTTCCACTAAAGCCATATCTCCTTTTTCAAGCAAAGTTCCGGCTTCGCTTATTTTCTCTCCAATCAACTTTGTCAATTTTTCTACTTTTTCACTTTTTTCCTTAGTTCCCCAAATATCTATTTTTTCAACTAAAGTATCAAAAAAATATAATGGACTGTCCGGCGTTATGCCAGCATTACTTGCAATTGTCTTTCCGCCATAATATGTTACCGAAGCAACTGTTATAATTAAGGCTGCGATTAATAATCGAAACATAGCTATGCTAATTAATCATAAATAATAGTTTTATACTCCTCAATCAGTTTTTCCACTATTTTTTTCCAATTATATTTTTCTTCTGCAAATTGACGAGCTTTTCCTCCCATTCTTTTTCTTAAATTTTCATCAAAAATAATTTTACGAATTTTTTCTGCCAAATCTTTTGCATCCCCAGGCTCTGCCAAAAATCCATTTTCTCCATCATTTATAATGGTTCTTACTCCAGAAAGGTTTGATGCGATAAGTGAGATTCCAGAAGCTCCTGCTTCCAAAAGAACAATGCCAAAAGCCTCTGCCCTATCTATTGACGGCAGAACAAAAACGTCGGCTAAGCGATAATAATCCGGAAGCTCTGCATCTACAACTCCGCCAGTAAAAATAACTTTTTGCGCAATACCCAAGCCCTCTGCCATATTTTGATAATCCTGCTTGAGATCTCCTTCACCAACTATAATTAATCTTATATTTTCGTTATTAATTTCTTTTATTGATTTTAATAAAATCGCAAGACCCTTAAAGTTGTGTGGTTTATCCAGACCTCCGACAAAAAGAATGACTTTATCATTATTATCAATATAGTATTTTTTCAAAAGATCTTCATTTTTTTCTTTTGGAAAAAACTTTTGAGTATCAACTCCAAATGGCAATTCAAAAAATTTTTCTCTTTTACTATGAAAATATTTTTTTATGTCAGAACTTTCTACATAATCAAACGAAGAAACAATTATTTTATTCGCGCGCTTGAGGAGTAAAGGGATAATAAATTTTTTATATAGCTGAAAAATAACCCCTCTATATCCATTACTCACCAAGTCCATATGATAAGTCAAAACCAATTTTTTCTTAGGATGAAAAATAGAATAAAACCAAACCGGAAAACTCGCGCCTAAGAATGGTAAATGGAGATGAATAATATCAAAATCTTTCAATTCAAAAATTATCTTCGGGATCAATGCGGCATTGCCAATGCTTAAGACGGAATTTATCCTCTTTACTTTAAAATCCTCATTAAAATCAGGACTGATATTACTGTAATTGGGCGTAAAAATAGTTATGCGAGCACCTCCCTTTGCCAGCTCACGTGAAAAACCATAAACAGAGTTCCCTATGCCTCCTCTATACGGCGGAAATGTGCAAACGATTTGAGCAATTTTCATATTTTTTATTATAATATTCTTCGAACCATTCTCCAATATAGAGCAAATATCGGATTAGCGATTTTATTTAAAATCCAATTATCCACATCCTGAAATAAAATTTTTCCGACAAAGTATTGGGCAATTTCTTTGTCTGTTGTTTTCCGTAATTTTTGTGTTTGCCTTCTTTTGGCGCAAATTTTTCTCCAATTATTTGGATACAAAAAATATTCATAAACACGAAGTTTCTCCCGCCAAAAACCGGAAAATAATGAAAAGAAAAATAATCCTACCTCCATAACAATAAACGCCGGAAAAATTAGAATCAATGTCCAAGCGTTATAATTTTTCAAAACCGTTAGATAACGGTTCCTCTCCATAAAATAATACTTTTTTATTGATTTTGAAAACTCATATTTATGATAAATAGTTGATTCGGGCGCCAAAATATTTTTATATCCTGCCAAGCTTAAGCGCCAGCCCAAATCAGTATCTTCGTGATACATAAAAAACTCTTCATCAAAATACCCAACTTTTTTCAGCGCTTTCATATTAAAAAGTGTTCCCGCTCCACTTGCATAAGCAATATTTAATTCTTCCTCGCGCGCGTACCAATCTAATAAATATTTGTCCGCTTTTTCTTTGCTCCATCCATAGCCATAACAATATCCAAAACCAAGATAGTGTATCGCATTTCCCATTGTATTCATAACATTGGGTACAGGAAGTCCTGTGGCATCTTTTGGATATAAATAAATCAACGATTGAACTGAACCTATTTTTTCATCCATTTTTTTAAGCGCATTTTCCAAAAAATCAAAATTTACAGCAGTATCCTGATTTAAAAGATATGCATAGTCAAACCCTCTTTCTTCCAAATATTTAAATCCAACATTATTCCCTTCGGCAAAACCAAGATTTTTATAAGATCGTAAAATAGTCAAATTAGAAAATTGTTTTCCAAACTTTTCTTTTACATAATTCGCGCTCCCATCTGTTGAGGCATTATCAATAAATAGAATCAAAAAATTAGGATATTTAACTCGCGATAAAGAAAAAAACAAGTCGTCAAGATATGGGCGACTATTATAGGAAACAATAATTATACCTATCTTTGGATTCATAATAAACTTTCGTTTGCTATGCTTATTTTATTAAAAGCGCTACTCTTTTTTTGCAAGATTTTCTATTATTTTAGAAATGTCCCTTTCAATCTTTTCCTGCCTCACGAATAACCTGAATATCATATAAAAAACAAAAATAAGCGAACTATAGACCACAAGATCCGCCCCTCTCCCAATACCCAATTTTTCCGCCAGAAGACTTGTAATTTGCGGAAGAAGAACGACTGCGCCAACCACCAACCAAAAAATAATCCAAAATAAAAACTCACGCAGACTTATTTTTCGTTCTTTATACTTTCGAGCCGTCTGCAAAACTATAAGTACAATAATTATTAATATAACGTACTGAATCAGCATAATTATTTAAAAATTAAATCAAATAAGATATGGAAAGCGCCAGAAAGACGCTGACCTTTGCGTTTTGAATAAATCGTATATTTCACGGTAATAGGAAGCTCTTTATAGCTCAATTTTAATCGAGCAATTTCATGAACAATCTCTGACGCATGAGCCATCCTATCCTGACGGATTTTAATTTGTTCCGCTGCTTTGCGGTTCATTATACGAAAACCATTATGTGTATCCGTTAATCTCAGTCCGGTGATAGCGCGAGTAAAAAGAATTGCGGATTTAAGAATTATTTTTTTAAAAAGAGGTATTCTATTCCCAGATAAAAATCTCGAACCTAAAACTACGTCACATTTTCCGTTAATTACCGGGTGGCACAATCTTGAAATTTCTTCTGCTTCAAATTGACCATCGGCGTCGTATGTTACGACAACATCTGCGCCCTGCTTTAGGGCATAATTTATTCCTGTGCGCAGAGCTGCCCCCTGACCTCTATTTAAAATATGACGCAAAACCTTTACACCCGCAATCTCTGCAATTTTGCTTGTCTTGTCTTTTGAACCATCATCAACGACTACTATATCTTTATAAAACTTTTGCACGTCTCTAATCGTATCTGCAATAACAGACGCTTCATTATAAGCCGGAATGATGACAAAAGTTTGCATAGATATTCTAAATTCCAAAAAGTTCTTTATGTGCCAATGTGTAATCAACCGTCTTCTTAAGTCCATCTTCAAGGCGTACTAACGGCAACCACCCTAGCTCTTCTTTTGCTTTTTTAATATCTGGCAAAGCAAGCTCGGTTATAAATGGCAGTTCTTTTTTATAAACTATTTTAGAATTTGAACCAGTCAGCTTCATAATTTTTTCTGCGACGCTTACAAGGCTCATATCGACATCAGAACCAATATTTACCGGGCCTATATTACTTTTTGCATCTATTAATTTTTCCAAAGCATCAACAACATCGGCAACATAAACCATAGAGGTCTTAAATTTTTCATTTCCATATATTTCTAAGTTTTGATTCTGGGTAGCAGAAACAATAAAATCAATTATCATTTCTCCATCAAAAAGGCGTTGGCGAGGACCATAAACACGGAAAAGACGAGCAATCTTATAATCGGTTTTATAAACCTGGTGATATGTTGCTACAATTGTTTCCGCAAAACGCTTTCCTTCATCATAACAAGCGCGAGGAGAAAGATGGTCAACTATGCCTTCGGCATCTTCCAAAACTTTGCCTGCATTTTTTTCTCTTCCGCCATAAACAACCGATGAAGAAACGTGAACAAATTTTGATTTATATTTCAAAACCATCTCCATTATATTTTTCATTCCTTTAGCGTTTGCATCGAGTGTACTTATTTTATATTTTTCAAAATTTTTAGCCGATGTCGGACAGGCAAAATTTAAAATAGCGTATAATCCCTTGACATTAATCTGAAACCTTTGGAGTTCGGTCATTTTTTCTAAATCAAATTCCTGGCTTATGTCATGTTTTATAAACTCAAAATCAGAATTCTGAACCAAATGATTTATATTTTTCTCACTGCCGGTAGAAAAATTATCCAAACAGATAACATTATATTTTTTTAGCAATCGTTCACATAAATGCGAACCAACAAATCCGGCTCCGCCGGCAACAAGCACATTTTTTTTCATAAAAATTATTTTTTTATTAAAAAATTAATTAAATTAACTTATCTTGAAATAATATATGCGTTAAATTTTACTTTACTGTCTTTTCCAAGCGGATATAGAGTTGCTGTACGATTGAAATACTTATCCCAAATGGATATTTCACTGCCCGTTCTAGTCAATATTTCATATTCATTATCATTATCTCTATCTCCGGAAGAAACAAAGTCCGCACCACTAAATCCGGGAGATAATAAACGTCCATTTAATGTATAGGTCTTAACTATTTTACCATTTGTTAAAACTATTTCCGCCCATCCGTCATTATTCATATCTGCGACTGCCATACTTTTATTATATACATAAACAAATTCTCCTAAAAGTTCGCCTTTATTATTTAAAGTTTTTATATTATTTCCGATTGCAACAATTATCTCATCTTTTCCATCTTTGTTCATATCGCCCAAAGCTATTTGCGAAGCTATTCCCGCAATATCTATCTCTTTACCCGCTTCTATTCCATTTTGATTATATACTCTTACTCTCTTTCCATTCCTCGCCTCCACTGTAATTATTTTTGATTTTCCATTACCGTCTAAATCACCAATTGCCACTTTGACACCATTGCGGTTGTTGGTATCATAAGCGAAAAATTGATATTCCAATTCTCCGGATAAATTGAAAATTCGTATATGTGGACCACCGCCTGCGCCTGCGCCGGCTACAATTTCTGTCATTCCATCATTATCAACATCTCCCAATGCCAAATTAACTCCGCCTCTAAAGCTAGGGGCAAAAGCATAAAATTCTTTTTTAACATCCCCTTTTCCGTCTAAAAGCCAAATTTTTGGCTCATCGCCTGGATTAGAACCTAAAACATACTTTACTTCCTGCTCTTTATTTAATTCCATTGAAATCGGCTCATATCCTACAGTCTTTGCCACATTCAGTCTTCCGCTTCCCAAAAGTCCTGCAAAATACGGGTTTGCTCCATCAATATTATCCGTGCTATTTATCAAAACTTCTGTTATCTCTTTATTTGTATAATTTGGATGAATGGCTTTGATTAAAACAGCAGCGCCACTTACTTGTGGAACTGACATTGATGTGCCGTTTAGCTTTCCACCAAAAAATTTATTAAAATCACTATCTTTTGAACTATAAAATAAAGAACTATAGATATCTGTCGCTGGAGCTGACAAGTCTATGCAACTTTTTCCATAATTGGAAAATTCTGCGCGTTTATCGTCTTTATCTACTCCGGCAACTCCCAAAACCCAGTTCTCGCCATTCTCACCGAAACAAACAGGATAAGATTTTATATTATCCAAATTAGTCCCATGATTATTACCGCTTTCATTTCCTGCCGCAGCCACCAATAAAATACCTTGTTGATAAGCTTTTTTTATTGTTTCTTCCAAATCTCTGGAATACCCCAGTCCGACAAAACTCATATTTATAATGTCTGCTCCATTTTTCATAGCATATTCTATAGCTCTTTGCACAATAACCGTATCTGACTCACCCAACTCATCAAAAGCCCGTAAAACCATTATTTTTGCCTTCCAAGCAACACCTGCTCCGGCAAAAGCGTTATTGCCTTCTGCCGCAATTAGACCGGCAACAGCTGTTCCATGATGAATTGCTATTTCTGTATGCCAATTTTCTAATTTTGGTTCTGGCTCATTATCATTTTCTATAAAATCCCAGCCCTTTACGTCAT
Source organism: Parcubacteria group bacterium CG10_big_fil_rev_8_21_14_0_10_36_14 (assembly GCA_002772895.1). Lineage (NCBI taxonomy): Bacteria > Parcubacteria group bacterium CG10_big_fil_rev_8_21_14_0_10_36_14. The sequence continues at coordinate 15,552 of PFCS01000050.1, forward strand.
CTATATATCCATTATTATCATCATCTAACCCATTCCCCGAAATTTCATTTGGATTTATCCAGATATTATTTTTCAAATCCGGATGATCCATTTGAACCCCGGAGTCAATAACGGCAACAACTATGTCATTACTTCCTTGTGTTTCTATCCAAGCATCTGGAGCGCCAATTTTTTGTAAATGCCACTGATATTCTACTCCTATATCACTAACTGTTAATCCAGCAAGATAAAATTTTGCAGGAGACTCTTCTGCTTGACAAACGGGCGTAAAAAAACCAAATACAAAAATAAATAAATGGACAAAAACTAATTTTTTTGAAAAATTATGCATAAACTAGTTCTTAGCTGGCTCAACTTTAATTTCTAGTTCTTTAATTAAATTTTGATATCCGGTGTTATTTGGATAAGCTTGAGAAAGCATCTTATAGTACTTAAGGGCTTTTTCATATTCTCCTACACTATTCAAATAACTGGCGTAGCTATTCACTAAATTGCCTCCACTTACAACAGTTACTAGTCCTTTTTCGTAAACAGCCATAACGTCTTCTTTGCTTTTATTCATATATAAACGATAAAGGTCAGCCAATGCGATATACAGATTTTGCTCTCCAATATCTTGCTCAAGCGCAATTTTCAAATCATTTTCTGCTTTGTCATACTCTTCCAACTCTATATAAACGTTGGCTTGATTTAAAAATGGTAAATAAGCCTTTGTTCCCCAACGTTTTATAACTTCATCATAAAGCTTTGCGGAACGCCATAAATATTTTTCATCTTTCAGCACCTCGCCAATTCCTTTCCAGTTAAACGCCAAACTCATCCAACCGTCATAAAAGGTAGGGTCTTTCTTAACTTCTTTTTCACGTTGGACTATAAGAGCATAAGCATCCTTCGTCTGGGGATTTTCCGATAAGAACTTTGCTTCTTTTTGTTTTTCGAAATACGAATATCCATAAAATCCACCGACCGTCAAAAGTATGACAATAATCAAAACTATTAATAAAATTAGTACTTTTTTCATAAAAATTTATAAAATTGCCTCTACCGCAAATTTATTATTTACGATTATCGGCTATCTTTATGTTACTATTGATTTTTTATTTAAAATAAGCTATTCTAAATAAAGAATATCTATTCATTAGAGTATGCTTATTTTAACTAAAATTAAACAATTAACTTTACTTTTTGGCGATTTTTTAATACTTCTCGCTTCTCTTTATTTTACCTTGATTGTCCGCTATAGTCAAACTGGAGCAGTAGATCACTGGCAAGAGCATTTTTATCCTTTTGCTATTATTTATTTTATCTGGCTTTTAGTATTTTATTCGCAAAATCTATACAATTTGAATTTCGCTAAAAATAATCTCTTCTTTTTTAAAACACTTTTTGAAGCATTTTTAATAAATATTTTCATAGCGACTTTTTTCTTTTATTTTACTCCTTTTTTCGGAATTGCGCCGAAAACAAATTTATTCTTAAACGTCATCTTAGCAGGTTGTCTTGTTTTTGTTTGGCGAGGAATTTTCAACCTTTTTACTGCAAAATATTTATTTGTAAATAAAATTGCTTTTTTGGGATACTCTAAAGAGGTGGAAGAACTTGCTAAAGCTTTTGAAGCCGAACCTCAACTTGGATATAAAGCCGTGTGTGTTATTCATGATGAAATAATCAACACGTTTCTTAAACAAGTATCAATGCATGAGCTTCTAAATAGTGTCAAAGAACTCGGCGTTAATACTGTAGTAATCCACCATGGAAAAAATCTTGATAACGACACAGCCAATAAACTCTACAAACTTATTTTCTGTGACTTATCTTTTATTAATTTATTAGATCTCTACGAAGAAATAACCGGCAAGCTTCCCTTGGAAACGCTCTCTCGAGGATGGTTTCTGGAAAACCTAATGGAATCTGAAAAAAAAATATATGACCGAATAAAAATTTTGGGCGACTTTATTCTAGCTCTTTTCTGTAGCGTAATACTTATTGTTCTTTTTCCTTTTGTTGCAATAATAACACTACTCATAGATAGGGGTCCTGTCTTTTATTCTCAATATCGCATAGGACGAGGAGGAAGGCCTTTCAAAATATATAAATTTAGGACAATGATAAAAAATGCTGAAAACGGAAATGCGGTGTTTGCACAAAAATCCGATAGCCGTGTTACGCCTTTTGGAAAATTTTTGCGAAAAACAAGAATTGACGAACTACCACAAATACTAAATGTTCTACGCGGAGAAATGAGTTTCATCGGACCGCGTCCGGAACGACCAGAATTTGTAGAAGAATTATCGCAAAAAGCGTCGTTCTATCCTTTGCGTCATCTTTCAAAACCGGGACTAACCGGTTGGGCGCAAATCAACTATCCTTATGCTGGTAACATTGAAGAAAATGTAAAAAAATTACAATATGATATATACTATATAAAAAACCGTTCTTTCCTTTTGGATGCAACAATAATTCTCAAAACCTTCAACATTATCCTAAGATTTAAAGGAAGATAAAAATCAAACTGTAGCCTTGTATTTACATGCCATATATTCGCTACCTCAACCATCACTTATCACGACAATTAAACGAACTATACGTGAGTACGGTTATTTTTTCTTTTGGACAATCAATGATTTTGCTTTTTATACCGATTTATTTATACCAGCTAGGGTATGACGCCAAAAAAATACTTTTGTTTTTTGCTGTTCATTATTTTATATACAGTATAATATTGCCTTTTTTTGGAAAAATAATTTCTCGAATTGGCTATGAATCATCAATTGGCTGGTCTATGCCTCTTTATACTATTTTTCTCGTTTCACTTTTCGGAATAAGCCAATTTCCAATACTCTTTTATATCTCCGCAATCGCCTGGGCAATCTATAAGTCATTGTATTGGCCGGCATTTCATGCTGATTTTACAAATTACGGTAATATTGATGCTGTGGGAGAAGAGATAGGCTCATTAAAAGTTATAGTAGGTATCACAAGCATTTTAGGCCCGACGATTGGCGGTTTTATTTTAATGAAAATCGGTTTTAACGCCTTATTTATTATTGTTGTCGCTTTATCTTTTATTTCTATCATTCCTCTTTTAATAAGCAAAGAAAAATACGAAAAACAAGAATATTCAATAAAAAGAGTTCTAAAAAAATTCATCTCACCTCTTTACAGAAATGATGTCATTGCCAATTTAGGAACCGGGGAAGATGTTATTGCACAATCAATCTGGCCAATATTCCTCTTAACTATATTCACAAATTATGAAGACATAGGAATACTCACTACTATCTCTTTATTTATTGCCTTTATAATGATTATTTTTGTAGGAAAACTAGCAAATAAACCAACACGAACCCGCCTAATCAAAACAACTACAGCAATTGTTTCCCTTGCTTGGTTTGCGCGTATTTTTTCTTTTAACTGGTTATCACTTTTTGCTAGCGATAGTTTATATAAAACTTCAAAAAGGACACTTGATGTGCCGGTTCAGGCATTAGTTTACAGTCGACCAAATAGAAAACGCCTTTTGAATTATTTAATCTTTCGAGAGATGGCACTTTCATTAGGTAAAACGCTCACAGCTATATTGGGATTTTTGGTAGTTCTCTTTACAGGAGAAATGATTTTTACTTTTGCGTTGGCTGGAGTTCTTGCATTATTCTATTTTTATTGGACGGATAAAATATTAGAAAAATAATCAGCGGCTAATTCTTATATTCTATTTTTGTATTTTTAAAATCCCCTTTCGGGGATTTTAAATTTTTATAAATAGATTTCCTTTACTCTTCTTATTCCTTCTTCAATGTTTATTCTAGGTTCCCAATCAAGCAACTCTTTTGCTCTTGTTACGTCCGCGATAGTGTCTTGCGGATCACCTTTTCTTCTTTCCAGGTACACTCTTTCTCCGCCAATCAAATCGGCTATTTTATTAATACTTTGATTATTGGCCGCTCCAATATTTATAACATCGCCTTTTCCAGCTTTAGAACTCATTGCAGCTTTTAAATTTGCCTCCACTACATCATCAACATAAGTAAAATCACGGGTAATCTCACCATCACCAAAAATAGTAAATGCTTTTCCCTCTTTTTTTTGTTTTATAAACGTAGCGATTGCAGTTGTATATGCTCCGTGGAAAGCCATCTTTGGACCATAAACATTAAAATAACGTAAGGAAACGCCCTCTAAACCAAACAGGTCATAAAAATTTTTTATATAAAGCTCTCCAACATATTTCTGCACTCCATACGGACTAAGGGGCGCTACCGGCATACTTTCTTCTAAGGGCATCTTAGTTTGTGCGCCATATGCAGATGATGATGCTGAATATACAACGCGCTTCAATCCATTTTCTTTGGCCGCCATTAAAACATTAATCGTCGACTCAACGTTATTGCGGTTAGTCTCTCTCGGCTTTTCTATTGAAAGGGGCACGCGCGCCAAAGCCGCAAAATGAAAGGCATAATCTACTCCTTTGAAATAGTGTTTCATTATTTCATAGTCGCAAAGGTCAACTTCATAAAAGCTTGCGCGCGGATCAATATTCTCGCGCACTCCGGTTGATAAATTATCCAATATCAAAACTTCGTGCCCAAGATCCAGCGCCTTTTGTGTAAAATTAGATCCGATAAAACCAGCCCCTCCTGTGACTAAAAATTTTGACATATTTTTTATTTTCCTTCTTTACCAACTAAATTATTATTAATTTCTTCTACGATTTTTAAAAGTCGTTGCTCCGCACCAAGCCGATCACCAAGCTGAATAAATGCTCTTGTATCTTTTGGAAGACATTTGCCTCCATAACCACGGTAACCTTTGTGCATTACTTTTAGATGAGAAGGGCCTATTCGCTTATCTGCAGCCGCGCACTCAGAAACTAAATCATAGTCGGCATTTAATTTTTCACACACATCATACATCTGATTTGCAAAGATTACCTTTGTAGAAAACCATGTATTATTAAAATATTTTATGAGTTCTGCAACTTTTGCCGGAACAATCCGTTCAAATGGAGCCAAAGGCAACATAAGTACTATATCTTTCGCAACTGTAAAGCTTTTTTCCGTATAACCCACAATTTGTCTGTCCGGATAACTCATATCCTGGTCAGCCGTAACTTCAGTTAAAAATTCCGGATTAAATAATATCTTGTGCTGAGGGAATTCTTCCTGTAACATATCGGTAGAACCGGGTAAAATCGTAGATTTTAAAACAATTATTTTTTCGCCTATTAAGATAGAAAAAGCCTGTCTTACATAGGATAAATCAAAGCCACCCCTTTCTTCATCATAAGGAGTAGGCACACAAACAAAAATTATATCAGCCTTATTGATTTCTTCTTTTGAGTCTAATCCTCTTGGCGGATCATACAAAATTGGCATCTCACCATTTTTTTCAAAAAAACGGGCCATAGCTCCTCCAACCATCCCTACACCCATTATTCCAATTTTATAATTTTGCATATTAATCTCCTAATAATTAAAAAGTTTAAGCTAAAATCAATTAGTACTCAATATCATTTTTTGAACTCATTAAGCTTACATTAGAAACTTCCATCAAATTTTGTAGTTCTTTTACAAAATTTGTAGCTTCTTTATCATCAATAAATCTAATGTTGAATGTGAAATCAAGTGCCTTCCCTTCTCCACGAGTTCCTATGTTTATTATGTTGGCATATTTTAAATATTTATCAAAAATCGGCTTATATGCATTATTGTCCGAGGAGCTGTTCAAATTAAACATTAAAACATAATCATAATTCTTCATTGAGCCAAAGTCTATCTTAGACAAAACTAACACAACAATCATTATAAGAATGGTTGCAATAATAGCAACTGTATAGTTCCCGGTACCGACTGCCATGCCCGTCACTAATGCCCAAAAAACAAATGCGATGTCTCTAGTTTCTTTAATCGCAGTCCTAAAACGAATAATAGTAAAAGCACCTAATAGAGTAAACGCGGCGGCGATGCTGTTTCCTATTACCATCATTACAATAGAGATGAGGATACTCATCAAGATAAGCGTAAATACAAACGAACGCGAATAAGAAAGACCCGAATGTGTCTTTTTGTATACTAGCGCTATTAGTACCGTTAAACCAAAAGACAATCCAATGTTTACTACAATAGTGATTGGATTAATTGATAAACCCCCTCCTGCTCCTTGTAAAATATCAAACATATTTTTAGTATTTTAATTGATTATTTTTTTTAATTGTATCTATCCCGTAACAATACTTTGAAAACGCTTCACGATTTAATTCATGCTTTTGGATAACCTTATGCAACCACCCTGGTAAAATATTATTATACTTTATTTCCATTATTGCTAAATCACGAAAAATTGGATTAAAATTTTTTCTATCTGTAAAACTTCCCGCGCCAGCCGCTTCAATATCATAGTCAAAGGTTATGCGTAAATTATTATCAAAACGCGAAACTAACGGATTCCTCTTATAGCGAACTAACACTAATGGCAGCATTGAATAGCTCCGCTGTCTTACCGTAAATTCTTCAAGAATATCACTATCTCTATCATTTTTTTCAAAATGCAATACCTCACCGCTTATCGCTCTTCTATAATTGTCTATGCTTAAAAAAGTTCTATCTTTTACAACGATAGCATCCGACTTCCTTTTAATTTCTAAAAAAATTGTTTGTGGATTATCTAACTGCTCACCGTAAGTTCTTAAGCGAAGTTTTGCCCTATTTTTCATTCCGCTAATTTTTTCATTGTAGCATCTAAGTGTTGGGCTGTCAAAGTATATACTATTTACAGAATACCCATCCTGTCCCAATTCTAAAAATGGATCACGCACTAAATGATTTCTAAGTAGAACGCTATACATTTGACCCATTTCTCTTTTAGGTAAAAAATATTTAAATTCAAACCTCTGGAATCTATTTTTAATTTTTTGGTTGTCTACACCTACTTCGCTATCGTTCATATTATAGATAAAATTTTATCATTTTTAGAATCTTTGTAATAAATATTTTTTAATTTACGACTCTGATCTATGTCCGGTAAAATAGTTATTTGCGGATTAGCCACAAATACCTGTTCAACCAATAAAGCATCACCGTCTCTGTCAATAGAGATACAATTAATATTCATAATTTTTACAATCGGACTTATTAAAATAGCACCTTGGAGTAACGCCCTTCTAATATCGCCATCACTCACAACTCCAAGTAAAGTATCGTTTGAATCTACAATAAAAGCTGCCCCCTTCTGATTAGAGTTTATTGCCTCCATAGCTTCCATTATATTGGCAGTTTCACTAATAACAAGATCGCTATCTTTAAACATAAAATTAAAAAGTTATCCTTTTTATTAAAAGTTTGTCATCTATTTTTAAATTCTTTAAAATATTCACGATACGTTCTGACGAAGCACCGTCCCCATATGGGTTCACCGCTTGGGAAACAATCGTTTTAAATTCAGCCGACAATGCTCTTTTTATTGCAGACACTACCTCGTTGGTATCATAACTAGAATGTATTATATTTGTAGCATACTCGCGACCCAACTGTCGTCTACCTACATTAACTGTTGGCAACTTAAAAACAGGTGATTCGATAAGCCCGCTTGAAGAATTGCCTATCATTACTGAGGCAACATTCATAATTCCAGCATATTCTCTCCGAGGTAAATTTCTAAAAATTTTCGTCAAAGGCGAACGATTTTTATTTATAACATTGCGCACTTCTTTACTTCCGGCATCAGAATTAGGAAAAATAATTACAACCTGTGCACCAAAAGAATTCACTGCCTGCAAAACTTTTACAGTATTCTCTGCAGCACTTGCATATTCTTCGGTTACTGGATGCATAACCAAAAGAAAAATGGGCTTACTTGAATCAAAACCAAATTTGTTAAAAATTTCTTCTTTTGGAGCAATCTCCGAACCATCAACTAGCTCATCCAACATTGGCGCACCAGTATTATAAACCCTAAAATCCTGTTCCCCGCTTTTAATTAAGCGATCAGCCGCTTGTTGGCTAGCAGCAAAATGAACGTGCGCATATCTTGCAATTGCATGGCGAGTAGCATCATCAATATTCCCCGATACTTCACCAGCTTGAATATGCGCAACGGGTATATAGAGATGCGATCCTGTTATAGCCGCCATTAACTGCTCCCCTCTATCACCTGCGAGAAGAATAATATCTGGCTTAAGACGATCAATAGCTTCTGGAGCTTGCATCAAAAATACTCCAAGAGATTTTACCATCGTTTGATGATTATAGCCATCAAAAGTATTATGTATTGATTCTGATATTTTAAAACCATCTTTTTTTATTTCTTGCGCACTATATCCGAATTCATGCAAAAGATGCAAATTTGTTATAATAATTTCATATTCTAAATCCGGATCTTTTTCAATCCTTCTAATAATTGGGCGAATATATCCATATTCTCCTCTTGACCCCGTAATTATAGCTATTTTTCGTGACATAATTTATTTCAATAAAAAACGGGCGATTTCTAGATCAAACAGTGTATTTATATCTACGCCCTCTTTTTCTTCAACTACTATAAATGCACTTTTTCCTCCTAAAATTTTGCCACTTTCCTTTAAAACGCTTGATTTAATAATATACCCTACTCCCGCCTCTTTGTAAAGTGGATCTCTTTCCTGGCTTCTACGCGAAGCATTAGAAAAAAGCGGCGCCCAGTGGCTATCTTTATTAATCAGCCAAAAGTAGCTTCTATCTTCAATAACAGTACCTACCGAGTCAAATCCTTCATCAATAACCTTATATATCATCTTCTCAATCGTATGCTGTTCTCGCATTGGAGAAGTCGGCTCAAGCAATAAAAGATAATCAAAAATCTCGCCTTTTATTAAAAACTCATCTAAAACATTTATTAAAACCGGTTCTGTTTTTATCATATCTCCAGACAGCTCTGCTGAACGCTTTAATGCTTCCGCTCCATAAGCGGACGCTATAGACAAAATTTTCTCACTATCTGAAGAAACAACAATCTTATCAATTATAGAAATTTTTTTAGCTAATTCAACCGAATATGCTAAAAGCGGTTTACCATTCAAATCGATGATATTTTTTTCAAGTATTCTTTTTGAGCCTCCACGCGCTGGGATAACAGCAACGATTTTTTTATTTTTATACATATTTACTCCAAATCATTCCATTGCAAAATAGCATTTTTTGCAATATCATGTTTAGTTTTACGACCAAACAAACCCTCTGAAAATATTTTATCTAAAAATTTTGCTGGTATGCCTGTACCCGGACGCGCAGCCCTCAAATTATGCGCACCAACTACTTCTCCGGCTCCTATGTCGTCCTTGGCTATAACGCTGTGATGAGCCCAATCGCGCACGTCCTGCTCTTCTTTGGTTATATTTTTTTCTGAAAAAAGTGTTTTCTCTACCTTTCTTATTGCGGAGACCAATTCTTTAAATTCTTCCGGATCTAATGACACGAGGTCGTCTGGTCCATGTAAATCACGAATTGTAAAATGTTTCTCAATCACTCGCGCACCTAACGCTACTGCAGCTATAGAGCTATAAATTTCTTTAGTATGATCCGAATGACCAATTAAAATTCCAAATTCTTTTTCTAAAATATTAATCAAATTCAAATTCAAATGCTCATAGTTAGCAGGATATTCGGATGTGCAGTTGGTTAGAACAAAATCAACACCTTCTTCCTTAAGTACAGCTACCGTTTCCCTAATTTCATCCATTGTACACATACCAGTTGAAACAATCATCGGTTTTCTCTTCTTGGCTATATGACGAATCATCGTAAGATTTGTCATTTCACCAGAACCGGTTTTAAATGCTTTAACTCCAATTTCATCCAAAATATCGGATGCTTCAATACAAAAGGGTGTACATAAATATTGTATCCCAATTTCATTACAATACTTCATTAATTCTTTGTGCTGTTCTTTTTCACCAATGTTAACTTTCGCCAAAATTTTGTCTAATGACCCTGCCCAAAAATTAATAACATTGGGAACCATTTCTATTTCCGGAATATGTAATTGAAATTTGGCAATATCGGCCCCGACATTTTTTGCCATCCTTATAAGCTCCTTAGCATTTTCCATATTTCCCATATGTTCGCATGCAATTTCAGCTATAACAACAACTGGGGTAGTTTTTCCAATAATAATATTTCCAAATTTTATATCTTTCATAAATTTTATATATCCATCTTTTTTAAATAAAGCCCCGTCATGGATGGGGCTTAAAAAATTATTTTTTCATCTGGGTTCCAGATAGAATACCTTCGTCCCCATTTAATTTTAATTTTCTTACATTATGATAAGTAGGAAAAGCCTCCATTAAAATTCTCCACCGTTTATATAAATCTTCACGCGAACACCATGGTGTATTAATCTGAACAACCTCAGGTGTCACGGCAGCATAAGAAACGGTCACTAACGTATCTGTGCTATCAGGAAATACAAGATACCCAAATTTTTCACAAAATTCATAAAGTTCTGTACCAGGAAGTGGCGTAGTAATCAATGGGGTTATACCCTTAGACCCCATATAATGAAACTTTTCTAAAAATTTTAATGTCTTCTCAAAGCTTCTCTCGTCTTCACCTTGAATATAAGAGTTCCCTTTACTGTCTCTAAAATAAAACTCTTCGTATTTTGGTACATTTCGATAACTTGATCTTTTTATTTTTCCACCCGGATAACCAACGATCAAAAAGCAACTGAACGGAAGTTTCGCCTCGTTGCACCAATCAGCTACCTGAAGCGCCTGATCTAAATGTTGAAAAGCATTAAACTTATTCATGGCTACGAGTATTCGCTCATCACCAGACTCTACTGGCAAATAAAGAATTTCCACTCCTGCTCGCGCTATTGCAAAAACAACTTCTTTGTCCATCTTCTCCAACATAACACCATTTGGAAAGGTACATTTCAGATCATGTCCTTTTTCTCGAATTTTTGCAATACCGTCTAAAATTTCGAGAACACGTTTCTTATTAAACGTAAAATTATCATCGGCAATCTCTATCCGATTTATGCCAAATTCTTCAATACAAAACCTTATTTCTTTTAATACTCTCTCTGTGGAAAATGCCCGAAAACGCTGACCCTTTTCTGGAGATGAACAAAATTGGCAATCAAAGGGGCATCCTCTAGAACTAATTAAATGAAGGGTTCTGTCAACTCTATTGCCCCATGTAGACAATGTTACATATTCTTCCATGGGTCTAAATCTATAACTTGGAAAAGGTAGCTTATCTATGTCTCTAAATTGCTCTACACGCAAACCCGTATCTTTAATTGTCCCATCGGGCAAACGACACACTAACCCCGGAATGTTTTCCCAAGGTTCGTCATTCAATATGCGCGTAAAGGCTATTTCACCCTCGCCTCTTACCACAATATCAGCTCCCGACTCTTCAATAACCTCTCGTGGCAAAGTAGTTGCCAATACGCCACCGACAACAACTGTTATTTTGGAAAAAATAGATTTTATCTTTTTAACCAGCGGATACAAGGCCAATCGAGAATCAGTAAACGGTGCATTAATACCAATAATATCTGTCTCTTTTGGAATACGACCAATAATCCATTCATCAGAATGTCCAAAACGCCTAATTGGTTGCTGCCTTAAATTATAAACCTCTTCGCTAATTGCTTCTCCACCCTCCATCATCGGATCAATAAAGGCAATAATTAAGTGCCCATTTTCTTCTGCATAAGCACCAACATACCCTAACCCGAGTTGCTGTGATCTAAATTCTACCTCATTGTAAAAGAGCCATGGACAAGCGATAAGACATACTTTTTTTCGTAGCAACCTATGTTCTATATTTTCTTCACGCTTTTCCATTGCCTTTCCTCCTCTTTTTTGACCAAGCTGTCAAGACATATTACTACATAAAGCTTAACACATTATTAAATTTTAATCAAGAGGGTTAAAAATTAAAAAATAGCCTATTTAACTAAAATTTCCAATAAAGAATTGGCAATTCTTTTATTAGCTTGCCCATCATTTTTATAACATAATTGTTCCACTATCCTTCTTCTTCCTTCACTATGCAGGCTATAATTTTCTAAATATTCATTAATCTGATTCTTTAAATCCTCAGGACTACTCACCATGCTAACTCCGCCGGTTTCAACCACGTCATTAAAGTGACTGAAAGAATAAAAATAATTTACCGAATGCCTAAAATCTGCCTGTGGCACAGCATCAAACGCTATGCTTATAAGTGGCTTATCTAGCATTGATCCGTCCAAAGAAAGCGTTGAACAGGTAGATATTATTACATCCGAATGATAAAGCATATTAAAAAAATCAATCATTTCTTCTTTTGACGCATCCCACGAATCTAAAAATAGATTTGTTATTCTGTGTTTATTGTCTATATAAACAAAATCGTATTTATTAAATTCGAGAAAACGTTTTTTTTCTATGTCCGAATAATGCGGACGGATGACCAAAGAAGCATCGTGCAATAATTCTTTATTTTTTATAAAATTGCATATTATATTAGCCACTCCCTCATCTGCCCGACCCCAAAGACCTTCTGAACCAAAAAAAATTAATTTTTTATTGGGGTCAAGCCCCTTTTTTTTAAAAAATTCTTCTCTCAAAATAATTAATTCTTTTTTGGAATAAATATCAAACTGCGGAAATCCTGTAACTAAAATTTTTTCGGCACATATATTCTGCAAGTTACTAACCGTCTCCTTCATTGATTGATTAAATACTATCATTTTGTCTGGTTCTACCCTAAAAAGCCGACGATCAACCGTATCCCATCCTTTTGCCATAGCAACTGTTTTTATTTTCTTTTTTTTAGCAATCTTTAGAAAAGCAATATCTACTTTCCCTAAAATAGTAGTAGAAAAAATTAGGTCTGGTTTATATTTATCAAAAAAGTGTTCATATTTTTTTTCTTTAAAAAGATAGAGTTCCAGCCATCTAAAAATTTTTTTTAAAACGGTGCTTTGTGATAAAACCCCAAATATACCAGCCTCCAAAAAATATATAATTGTATTTTTACCTTTTTTTTTGTACGTTCCATAACGCGACAATAGCCGCGAACCTTTCGTATAAACAAGATTATCAATCAATGGAAGAAAAAATTTTCTTTGTATCCTTGATAACTCACCTTCTCCAGTATTTTCAATAATAATTCTCGAATGATTAAATTCTTCTTTAAGATATTGAGGTGCTTCTGAAGGAAGCATCAAAACAATTCTGATATTTTCGTCTCTTAATAAATGATCTATTATTCCTGTTCTTAATATATTTCTCGCAATGATTCCTCTACTTATAATAATAAAAATTGTTTTCATAAATTATTTATACCCTACTAAAAAATGTCCTTGCGACAAAGTATAGTTAGTTTTAAATGGATATTTTAAGAAAATTTTTCTAATCCAAAGCGTAAAATTATATAATTTTGCGATAGCTTTATCCGTTTTCATAGAAATCGGCACAAATATCGGAAAAGGATTTACGTTTACCGCATAAACTTTTTTAAAACCCATATTTTTTACCTTTTCAATATAATCTTCCGGCGTATCATTGTTCCGATAATAATCTTTTGGTGGATAGAACTTACCGGAAAGTAACCTCAAAAACCACTTATACAAATTATTAATATTTTGTGCTGACCATTTTTCAGGAATATTCAAGTGTATCATTACGCCACCCAATTTTAATACGCGATAACCCTCTTTAATCGTTACATCATAATTATCTATATGCTCCAAAAGACCTATTGAATAAACAATGTCAACAGAACTATCCGGCATAGGAATGGAATCACTCGAACCAACAAAAAATTCCGCTCGTGCATCATACTTGCTAAAATTTTCTTTTGCTAATTTTATTGCGTCTTCAGATATATCAAGAAGCGCTACTTCAATCCCATCGTATTTATTCAAAAATAACGACATCGTTCCACGTCCACATCCAAGCTCTAATCCATTTTTATAATTTTTATCTTTTATTAAATTTTCAAAAAATTTATAATACCAAAAAAAATTTATCTGCCTCTGCGTTCTCGGTTTCATTCCCTTTGGCACAAACAAACTAAATTCATCATCACTACTCTTTTCTGATATTAATTTCCACTTATCTTCAAACTTTATACTTTGCATATTTAAATGGTTAAACCCCAAAAAAGTCTTTTTTATTTTCTCCGATTATTTTTTTGGCATTCTTTAGCTCTTCCGGAAAATCAACTTCTAGCCAACCATGCCCGGAGATATCTCCAATTAATATTTCATTGGATTCCGACAGCTTCCGAACAACATCTTCCACAACCAAATTTTCTTCTCCTTGCGCCAATAGTTCATCTATGCAATTTTTGTATTCATTTAACATAGCAATATCACAATAAGTAAGCCCAACATATCCGCCATTAAATTTATCAAGTTTTTTAGAAATTTTTTTTAAAATAAAACTTTCATGTTCAACCTTCATATCATCATCTCCTAAGGGACGATCAAAATCACAGAAAGCCGTAATCCCCTTTAACTGATTTTTTACTTTTTCAGCGATTGCTTTTTTATATATATGATCAGCATTACAAATCAAAAAAGAATTTTCTATTTTTGGCAAAGCCTTTAACAATGTGTATAAATTACCCTTCAAATATTCCGGATTTTCAATTACCTCCGCTTCACTGTCGTAGCCAATAACCTTTTCTTTCAATTTTTCATAATCGCATCCGCCAATAATTTTTATTTCATCTGCACCAACCGCACGCAAAAAATCAATAGCATAATGCGCTAAGGGCTTTCCTTCAATTTCTACCAACGCCTTTGTTGTACCGGCACCCAGACGTTTACCAATTCCGGCCGCTAAAAGAACACCTGTTAATTTGCTCATATAATTAAATTGCTAATTTTTTTAATAATTGGAATTTCATTATTAAGCGCCTTAAAATCATCTTCTTTAAAAGTTCCGACTTTTCCTATAAAATCAATATTTTCGGCATTTGCTAAAAAATAATCGTTCAAAGAATCGCCAATAAAGACTATTTTATCTTTCTCTAAGCCCAACTCTTTTATAGTAAAATCAAAATGATTCCTCCCCTTAGCAAAACCGTCTTTAAAACCTAATGCTAAATCAAAAATACTATGTAAATTATTATTATCAATAAATTTATCAATATTATACTGAAAATTATTTGAAGATATCACCAAGTTATAATTAACTTCCTTTAGCTGTTTCAGAGCTTCCAGCGCCCCATCTTCCAATTCAACATCAGATGTTGCGAATAACTTTTGTTCTTCGTATATCGGCGCAACAATTTTATTTTTTTCATTTCCCGGAAAAATTATTTCTAATTGTTGATAAAACGGAAAACCACTAGTTTTCAAATACATCTTCCGCGCCTCGCATTTATCCATTCCGTAATGCTCCGATATAAGGGAGCTCGCTACGTCAGTAAAAATCTGCATCGTATCAGCCAATGTACCGTCAAAATCAAAAATAATTGTATTTTTATTAGATAACATAATTCTTTATATTAATTTTGCATTAAGACGTTTTAATGCCCACCTCTCCAAATTCTTGCCATTAATCCCCAACTTAGTGCTTAATGCCACATCATAGCCTAATTCTTCTAAAATAGCAATGGTATTCGCATTATAATTTCCATGAGGATAAGAAATGGCATAAATAGGAATGTTTATAATATTTTCTAATATATCTTTTGGCTTTTTTATTTCTTCATACATATCGTTTTTCGATAGCTCATCTAAACGTAAATGCCTATCGCCATGCGTCCCGATTGTCATTCCCGCCTCCGCCATTTCCGCTATTTCGCGTTTATTTAAATAAAGATTTTCGCAAAATTCTCTTTCATCACCTATATATTTCGGAAAAACTGCGCCTAAAAACTCCATCTTCTTTTCTTCAGGCAAAGTTTGTAAAATAATTTTCAAATTAACCGTAAGCACATCATCATATATATACCTATCGTCTCTTTTTTCTTTATCACTTAAAGCAAATTCTTTTTGTATCGTTTTATTTTGTTTTTTAATAAACTCATAATATTCTTCCGCTAATCTTTTTGTACCTATTTTAGCAAGTAAAAAATGCACCTTATGTACATTGGCTACTTTTCCCTCTAAAGACATCGTGATAGGAAAAAATACACCCTTTATTCCATATTTTTTTAAAATCGGAAAGACACTGTCATAATGATCACTCAATCCATCATCAAAAGTAAAAACACACGCCTTTGATGGTAACTCTTTTTGTCCTAATACGGATTGTCGCACGTCTTCTAAAGAAATTATTTCATATTCGCTTTTAAATCTTTCAATATGATTCTTAAATAAGTCTGTCCCTATAGCATTTATCTTTGGAAAGGGCGTTTTATCCGCATCTCGCACATAATGATACATTATTATAGCCAATTCTTTTTCTTGTCCTTCTTTCATAAATATTTTTTTATAAACTTATTAATGCTTCGGCAATACGTTTTCCTGATTGTCCATCTACCTTATAACAAAAATTATTCCTCAATTTTTCACGACCCTCGCTTCTTAAGGTGGAATTTTTCAGATATCCATTGATTGCTATCTTCAATTCATTAGGAGATTTAACAATTTCTATTCCTCCTGAAGCTACAATCGGCTTAAAATGAGTCGAGTCATACCAACGCGCCACCGAACTCCCGTACTCTTTCTTTTTATAGCCATCAAAAGCTATCCCTACTATCGGCTTGTCGCATACAGCCGCATCAATAGTCAATGTAGAAGAATAATTCATCATTATTGTCATCTGCATCATTAATGCAGAAAAATATTCCATATGCTCATACGAGTAATCCCAGGAATCGCGAAAAATATTATTTCGTTTAAACCAATGGTCAATGATAATATTTTTTTCTCCTAAAAATTTTTCAAATTTCTTTTCACCATCTCTTGCTGAAAAATAAGGACGAATAAATAAAATACAATCTTTTTCAAGCTCGCCTTTATTTATCCAGTCCCGAACCATTTCTGCAATCTCTATATCAGTCGAGGAATATTTGGCATCTGACCCAAGCACTAAAATTTCTTTTTTCGGATCTACGCCTATTTTCTTAAAAAACTCTTCTCGCGAAAAAGAACTCATCGGCTTAGAATAAACATCAAACTGCGGAATCCCAACAACAAAGATATCGTCACTATCAATATTCTGATACTTTTTTGCTTCTTTTATAAGACCACTTCCCCATAAAAATAATTTCTCTGGCTTTACTCGAAAGCTCATCTTGGAAAGGTTGTCCCAGCTTTTAGGCATAGCTATAATTTTTACGCCAAATCTTTTTGCAGCCTTTAACACATAAGAATCAGCATCATCCATGGGATTTGTAGAAAAAACTATATCCGGACTGTATTTCTGAAAAAAAACGTAATACTCCTTACCGGGACAAAAAAGAAAATCAATATAGCGAATTACCTCTTTAATAAATCCAAATTTGGAAAGGGGCTTAAAAAAAATTCTTTTTAATATTCTACGCATGGCGCTAGTTTCGCTTTTGTCCATAATGCCATATTTATCACGCAGAACAGTACTCTCATTGTAAACTAAGGCCTTATTGAGACCGGCAAAAAAATAATCACGTAGATTCCATTTATGGTTATAAAGCGGTTCAAAAAAAATATTTTCTTCGCCAAACTCCTTCCTAAAGACTTCGTCACTAAAAGCAGGGCTCAAAATTATAATTTTCCAGCCCTCTTTTTTAAGAATCTCATAAAACTCGTTATGTAAAAAATTCTTTGCGATAGAACCGCGTGAAATAGTTATAAAAATTGTTTTTTTTGTTTGCATATTTTAAGCAATATCTATTTCATTTTTCCTGCATTCATCACGAAAACAAGTAAATCCTGTCGTTTCGTATTTATAAAGGCCAACGTCTTTTATTTTGGCACCAAAACACATTTTAAATTTAGCAATCCCCATTTTATTCTTTTCTTTAATACTTATACCACCTAAATCGAAATGCACATATCCTTTTTCTTTAGCATATTCACAGATTTCATACACTAACCTTCTTGTGGCATACCCAACTATTGCATTTTTTATGTTTTTTTCATTTTCTAATCGCCTTGAAAATATTTTTTCAATTCTTAAAAAATTATTATCATCATAACATGTTATGCCCGAGATTGTCTGTCCATCAAAATAAGCTGAAAAAAGTTTAGTTTTCCCAAATTGTTCTTTCGGTTCAGGCGCCCAACCGCGAATTAAATCAAACTCCTTACTTAAATTATAAGCCTCTTCCATATTTTCATCTTCTCTCACAAAAGATAGCCCCTCTATATTTTGTGTTTTTCTAATTTCATTTCGAGTTGTAGAATTAAAACTCTTAAAAATATCTCCCAACCCTTGTTTTAAACTGATAATCGCATCTTGTTTTTCTTGCATTTCGAATCCAGTCAACGACGGCCCCCTTTCATAGCATACAATATGAAGACAATCAAAATTATCTTTTAAGCTTTGAATTTTTTTAAAATTAAATTCATCAAAAATAAATTTTCCGTATCTAAATCCCGACAATGAAACGTCAAGCATACTATTTAAAATTAATGTTTGCTTATTGACAATGGTTTTTTCCTAAAAATTATAAAAAATCTATTTATCATTTCCATAATTATTACTTTATCCGTTTCGTCAACTGAAAAAAACGATTTCCATCCTATAGTTTTCAGTCCGTATTTTTTTCTTAGATATATTTCCCGTATTATTGAAACAATAAATATTGTTATAATTGCTTCTATTATTGTACCAATAATACCAAATCGTAACATAAGAACGGGTGACAAAATAAAAGTTAACAAGAAAGATATCACCGCACATAAAAACATAAATTTTTGTTCACGATAAGCAAATAAAATAGGCGTTTGCGATATTGAAAAAGCATTAAATAAAAGACGTAAAACCAAAAGATTAAAAAGCGGTATTGCAATAATATATTTTGGAAAAACATACGGTATAAGAGGAGAGATGACAACATAGGAGCTAATTATCATCAAAATATACAAAACTAAAGAATATTTTGTAGCCTTTTGCAATATTTTTTTTAAAACGACTACATCGTGCAACTTTCTGGCAATAATCGGAAAGATTACTGTCCCAAGCGGAATAAGCGAGGCGAGAACTGAATATAAATTTTGCGCAAGTGCCAGATAGCCGACCGCCTCGGTAGAAATTATAACTTTTACCAACCAAAATTTTATTGTATTTGTAGAACTGGAAATAACGTTATTTGCAATCTGCCATTTACCATGAGCTCTAAAAATTTCATATATAAACCTCATTTTTTCCATTGGAATATCTCTAAATAACAATAAAGTTTTCTTAAATTGTGGCAAACTAATAATTGCGGCAAAAAAGGTCCCAAAAATATAACAAAGAATCAGTGTAATAATATTTAATTTTCCAAACAATAAAAAAATGATAATAAAAATAAATTTTACAACAACTTCCGATATATTAGTTATTGATAAAAGCTTGAATCTTTCATTAATTTGTATAAGTAGAGAAGATATACCGCGCATATATTGCGCCAATGTCAATAACACCACCAGCCAAAAATATTGTTCGGCTATCATGCTATAATCCGATTTTAAATACGCCTTAATGATAAATAATACCAATAGCATTATAAAAAGTAGCCCTGCCCTTAATATCCAAAAATTATAAAGCAAACTTTTTGCTCTTGAGAGATTATTTTCGCCAAAATTTCTGGAAACATCAGATAAGACAAGGCTATCTATACCCATATTTGACCAAGCACCCAAAAGCCCGGCCAAAGACATAATTAGCGTAAAAATTCCATAGTCATGAACACTTACAACCCTTACGACAATAAGGATGGTAAAAAAAGAAAAAATGCGCATCAAAACATTTGCCGCACTAAGCACCATTGTTCCGGATATTATTTTTTCTCTAATGTCCATAAATCTTCTTTTTTATTTGCTTGAATAAATCAATTAATTTTCTTTGTTTAATGTAAAAATATACTTGACGATAACTGCCCGGTTCCCAAAAAGCGTCTTCTCCAACATCTGGATAGTTCGCATCCTGTGGCGCAATTAGTACTTGCAAACGGTATCTTTTATTTTTATTTATTTTAATTATTTTAAAATTATTTTTAGATACTAAATATTTGAAAGTTTTCGGAGAATAACTAAAAGGATGCATATAATTAAAGAATGCATTAACTGGTTTTTTAAAAGATGATACATTAGGTATCTCTATATATACAACTCCTTTTTCTGATAACAGGCCTCTAAATTGCTTTAACTTTTCTAAAGGATCGACAAAATGTTCAAAAACATGATGCAATATCAAAATATTAAATTTATCTTGACTCAGCTTATAATAATCGTCAAAAAGTCCATTGAAAACATTTATATCTAATTTTTTACTTACGACTTCTGAAAATAATTTTGAAGGATCTATTGCTTGTACTGTACATCCACCATTCTTTTTTAAATAATGTGAAATCTGCCCAGTAGTGCACCCTATATCCAAAACCGTCCTCTCCTCTCCTAAATAATCTTTTATAAATTCGTATACCGTTCTGCCTTTTTCGTTATCTTTAAAATCAAGTAACTTACTAATTTTATCTAAATATTGAAGGCCATAACAGTTTCTTTCATATTCATTATAGATATCCGCATATTCTTCCATGCTGGGTTGTGGATTTAAAAATACCAACCCGCACTTCTTGCAAATTACATTGTTAAACTTAATGGGTGATGCGCCTTTTTCTAAAATACCCCATGTGCTTATAATTTTGAAATTTCGGTCGTCACACAATGGACATCGTGATATATCATTCATTTTATTTTTTTTGTTGCATTAAAAATTCCGCGAACTCAAAATCAATTGGTGCGTTTATATCAACAGAACGCTCTTCTGACATAATATAAGCACGACTGTCCTTACCAAATAAATCTCCTCGCATTATTAAATCTGTTCGCGTCAAATAAATAGCGCAATTTCTTTTATAAACGTTTTTTAATGATTGACGAGATGCGCTTTTGTTTCCTTCGTCTTCCATTAAAGGAAAAATTTTATCGCCATCTAAAACCTTCAATTTTGCAATCGACATATCTTCCATTTTTTTCATTCCCATAACAGAATCCGCGTCCGTTTCAACTATTTTTTCTATTGACATGTCAATATCTTCTGCTGTGCGAAGTGGACTTGTAGGCTGTAAAATCATTACATAATCAAAGGTTCTATCTTCATTTTCTTGGAGCCATTTTACAACGTGCTGAATTACAGGAATGCTTTTTGCATTGTCGGTCGCCAATTCATCAGGTCTCATAAATGGCACAAGCGCACCATATTCGCGCGAAATTCCAGCAATCTCACTATCGTCGGTTGAAACCAAAAAATAATCCAAACATTTGCTATTTTTAGCCGCCTCTATCGTATAGGCAATAAGCGGTTTTCCCGCCAACTCTTTTATATTTTTCCGTGGTATTCCTTTAGACCCTCCACGTGCTGTAATTACAGCTAAAATTGTCTTATTTTTGAACATATTATAATAATGTAGTATTCATATGATATTCTTATAAAATACACTAATCTGACCAATTTGACAAGAAATTTATATAGGTGTAAATTTATATTATATAATAACATCAAAAATTATGCAAAATAAGCGAAAAATTGCCGTTTTAATCATCAACCGAGCCAATTATGGCCGCCTAAAACCGGTGTTAAGAGCAATTCAAGAACATCCGGACTTAGAATTGCAATTAATAGTCGGCTCATCAATGTTGCTTTACAGATTTGGAAATGACATTGATTATATTGAGCGAGACGGCTTTAAAATTTCAGCTAAATTCAACATGATTATTGAAGGTGGCACACCAACAACAATGGCCCAATCTGCCGGTTTAGGGCTTATGAATTTGCCAACTATCCTAGAACAACTTAATCCTGATATTTTTTTAGTTAATGCAGACCGATTTGAAATTCTGCCAGCCGCTATTGCCGCCGCATATATGAACATCACCTTAGCACATACTTTGGGCGGAGAAATAACCGGCACAATTGACGAATCTGTGCGCCATGCGGTTACAAAACTGGCGCATATTCATTTCGCTGCGCATAAACCGGCGGCAGAAAGAATTGCCAGCATGGGCGAAGATCCAAATAATATATTTATAGTCGGAAACCCTTCTTTGGATATTGCAAAAACAATCTCTGAAAAAATAAATATTGAAAAGTTTATAGATATTAGTCGAGGTACAGGATCCCCAATAGATTTTTCTAAACCATATATTCTTTGCTATCAACATCCAGTAACTACCGAATATCAAGATGCATATAAACAAATTATTACTACTCTTGAAGCGTTGAGAAATATAAATATACAAACAATCATGCTTTGGCCAAATCCTGACGCCGGTACAGATATGCTTTCAAAAGGAATTAGAGTATTTAGAGAAAAAAATCCGGAATCACTAATCCACTTTTACAGAAGCTTTGCCAATGAAGATTATTTGAGCTTAATAAAAAACGCCTCCTGCATTGTCGGTAACTCATCATCAGCAATAATGGAAGGCGGATTTTTCGGTACACCCGCAGTAAATATCGGCACCCGTCAGCAAGGACGCGAGAAATGTATCAACGTTGTAAATACAGGATATAGTAGAGAAGAAATAGAAAACGCCATAAAAGGACAGCTGGCATACGGAAAATATAATCCCGATTATTTTTTCGGCGACGGACAGAGCGCCAAGCGTATTGCCGAAATTCTAGCAAACCATAACGTCCAGATACAAAAACAATTTAATAAAGAAAAGGGCTTTCACTTGATAAAAAACTATATTAATTAAAACATCCTGCGATATCGCAGGATGTTTTATAATATTTTTTTCACTTTCTCAGCAATGAAAATTTCCGTATTTTTCATTGAGTCATAAGTTGCACCACCGATGTGCGGAACAATTATTAGATTATTATGCGACTTAGTATATTCAAGAAGCAAATTACCTTTTAAAAATTCTCCACCAGCGGTTTCTTCTGCCATAACATCAAGCCCTGCTCCGGCAATTTTCTTGGCCTTTAAGGCATTTAAAAGCGCGCTTTCATTTATAATTTTTCCCCGCGAAGTGTTTACTAGATATGCGCTTTCTTTCATCATCTTAAATTCCCGTTCACCTATTAAATCAACCGTCTCTTCATCCAAAGGCACATGCACGCTAATAAAATCAGCCCGCGACAGAAGCTCTTCAAAAATTGCTGACTCTGCCGCGCCACGCTCAATTTCCTCTTGGTTAACATACGGATCATAGGCAACAACATTCATAAAAAACGCATTTCCATATTGAGCAATAATTTTTCCTAGCCGTCCAAAACCAATTATTCCTAAAGTTTTACCACGCAGCTCTATACCCTTAAAACTATCACGGTCCCAATTTTCTTTTTTCACCGACTCATATGCATCAGGTATATGCCGGATTAAAGCCAAGAACAGTCCCCAAGACAATTCTGCAGTAGCTGTTATTGTATTTAAAAATTCCGTCTCCCCCTTTAAGCTTGCAACTTGCACGCCATGCTTCCCTGCCTCTTTCATATCAATATGGTCCAGCCCGGTTGTCGGACAAGCAATAATTTTTAAATCTTCCGCTGCATCTAAAATCTCTTTATCAATTTTATGTTCTAAACGGATAACTAAAATATCAGCGTCTTTTACGCCTGCCAGTAATTCACCTCGCGATAATTTCTTTTCTGCAAAAACATCTCCCACCTCTTGATAAATTGCAAGCGCCTCCTTACTGTAATCGCCGGGTTCACTAATTAAAATTTTCATAAGTTTGTAATTTTAGACAAAACGTCAGTCGCTATATCCTGACCATTATTTTCAAAAGTATTCTTTCCAAGCTTTGGAAATCCTCCGCCAAAAAATTCTTTCTTCTGATAGACGGATATTCCCGTCTGGTTGCCGGAAATTATATTGTCATATATTTTTGGTTCAGACAAGTCTTTCACAGCAATACCCATAACGCATCCATTAAGCTTATTACTAAAAATATCCGGATTAGAGTTTTCTCCCAAACTGATGCATTTATCGCCTGAACTTTTTACTTCATTATTCGATATTTCCACGCTGGAACCGGAAATATCAATTCCGTCATTACCGTTACCATCAAAAATGTTGTCATAGATCTTACCACTTATAAAATCGCCGTCCAAACCGTCAAATCCATTTTTATAAAAATAAGAGTCCACTATTTCTACTTTTGCATTTTTAACATTCAATCCGTCATCCCCGCCGGCATATTTAAATTGACAATTTTTTATTGAGATATCCGAACTGTGGCTTGCCAGGGCACCGGAAAAATGAATTCCATTTACGCGAGTATCCCCGCCATATTCAAATTCAACATATTCAAATTCACTCTTCTCCGGCACATCCACTATGCCAAAATTTCCCCAATAATCGTTGGAGTTCGCCGATAAAAATTTAATCGGATAGTCCTTACTTCCTTTAGCAATAACTGGGCTATAAGAACCGATTGATACTCCTTTTGCCATATAAAAAATTGCACCCGGCTCTATTTTTAGATGAATCCCCTTCGGGACTATTAGCGTTTTATTAATATAATACGTACCCGCCGAAACATATGCGTCTCCATTTCCCGTAGCTTTAAACGAAGGATTTTTAGATATAAACTCATTAAGAGATAGGTTGATATCATCTAAATTATTAAAATTACTATTATCTATATAAATTACTTCCGAACCCACTTTTTTACCGGTTAAAGAATTATCCAGCTCCATGTCAACCGCAAAATCATCCGAATAAAATCCGGTTCCAATGCCTGCGGTAAAAAATATTTTATGGGTTACAGGCTGTAGAATAAAGCCTGTTCTTACATATTCATCGTCATACTTATCAGCAGGAGGAACAAGTTTGGAAGATAGCACTATTTTCTGTTCTCCAAATTTAGCTTCTCCGTCCTTGTTAACAGTGTCTTTTTCTAAAAGAATATCGGCCGAGGTTAATTTTCCATCCATATCGCTGTCATAATAAGCGCTTACCAGAAAACCAGGAACAAGCCCGCTTATTTTTATTTCTTTTATCGTCATATCCACCGCGCTGTTTACCGTTATATCAGCCTCTGCAATTTCATAGTTTAAGAATGAATTTTTGTTATAGATAACCTTTGTAAAGGCTTCCGATTTTTTAAGATATTCTTTTATGAAATTAAAATTACTTTCTATCAAGCTCCTTGTTTCCTTATAACCCTTGATAAAAGTGCTATTTGAAAAATTCTTTTTCGAATCCTTAAAAAATTCAATGCGGACGCTGTTGTATAAATCATCTATAAACTTTAAATCATCTTTAAGATTATCTTTGTCGCTAACATAATCCCAAGCCCTTTGGTTTATTTCAGTGGCAAAATCTGGAGATTCTAAAACGCGCGTTATAAGAGGATTAAAGAAAAGATAAGGAGAACCGATTGAAGCCAGGTCATTTCCCTCTGATTGCCAAGTAAAAAATTTAAATTTTCCATTTGTATTATCATAATACAAGTTCATGTTATGTCTCCAGTCCTCATGATTTCCACCAATTAAAAGTGTGTGCAAATACCACTCCATAAAACTTTTCTTATCTACAATATTAAAAATATTGTCATGAAATTCTTCTTGGTCTGCCTGGTTTACTAAATATGTAAGGCGAGCAATTGCCACGTAATTATCCGGTCTCTCGCCCGGATCAGCAACTCTTTTATCCCAATAATAAGGATCTTCAAAAATATATTTTTCATTTATATACCTTTCCGTAAAAAAATCAGTATCTCCAGAAAGTTTGTTTGTTTCCAGAAACTCTTTGCTCCATTGATTTATCTTATAATAAACTCCATATGCCTTGCCATTTATCCTAAGCAACACAAAATCGCTGTCCAACACCTTTAATCCAATCTTTTCCGCTCTATAGTTATTGAACGGTTCAAGTAAATCACCGCCCACAATAAGATTTATCGCACTCGTCCCTTCAAAAATCGCAGAATCACTAAATCTTATGCGCCATGATTTTTTATCATATCTCCAATGAAAATCAGAATTGCCTCTATATCTTACCTCAACATTATAACTCTTACCCCCATATGAAAACTTGGCATTTATATACTTTTGATTTTCCTCAACAAACATCGCACCTTCTTCGGTTGGCAACGAATCATTTATTTTCTTCCAATCTTTCTCGTCTATTATCAAATCGTAAACAGGCAGGTCTGGTTTCTTAAAAGAATAAATCAAATACGGCGCATCTTGGATCTTGCGCACAATTTTATCGGCCCATTTTGAATAAGGTGCTGGAAGTATGCTAAAAAGATATCTTTTTTTAATGCCATAATCATAAAAAAGAGATACAAGCACAACCAAAACAATCAGATTGGCCACAAAAAGGCACCTGAAAAATATCTTTCTAAATACAGGGCTTCTTAATTTGTTATTTAATAACTTTATATATCTTAATATCATCTGAATCATATACTTTTATTAACCAGTCTTCGCCTTCCAGACTGCTATTTTTTATAAAATCATAAATGCCTTCACTTTTATAGGCACCAAAATACAAATAATCAATCTTATATTTATTGATCAAATAATGGATATTGCGCGGATACGCCATATACAATTTCGATATGTCGCCAAGCTTTTCCGCAATAAGCTTTTCTGCTGTTTTCTCATATTCTGGATCTTTTTTGAATTGGCTACCAATTCTTGTATCACTAAAATAATCTCCAAATAAATACAGCGAATCTTTATTTATTATCCCATCAAAAACATCTTGCGAAACATTAAACAGCTTATGGACAATAATCCACCGGTCATAAAGCTCTTCGGAAGATCCAGGAAACATCATTGGGTCTCCGTACATTACTTTGCCAGAAGTATATACGGGCACCAAAAAATTTATAAAAAGCGACGGAGAAACAACGACCGCATCTTTTTCTATATTTTTATCCATCCATTCCAGCGAATTACTAATATTTTTAGGGATAGTATGAGCCGGATAATCCATTATCCCCCTATATATATTTACATGAACTGCGCGTGCTGTTATTATAAGCGCCAACAAAATAAAACATCCGGTCACAATCTTTCGCCTCGTCGGATATTTCGCTTCCAACCACTTATATAAAGTATAGGCAAAGGCTATCCAAGCCAAAGCAAATCCGTAATAAAATTGATGGTAATACCAATTTGTAGCAAAAGGCGAATATCCTCCAAAAAGCTGGATATTAAGCAGGAATATTGGCGCCAATGCAAAGCCTATTAAATATATGGCAGTCTTTTTTTCTTTTATTGTTTTCCAAATAAGCAAAGCAAAAGCAACATACAGTAGATATTCGAAAACATGCCGTCCCAAGCGGAGCGTCCTGCCAAATTCGCCCCCTAAACGCAAGAATATGTCCGTTGACCACGGAAGGGACTTAAGAGCAAAGAAATTAAAGAAAAATAGCGATGAAATCAGCATGGCCAGCATTAAAATCCAAAAAATTCTTTTTGCCACCAAATGGTCTTTAAATAATAAAAATAATATCATCATTATCCCCAAAGCAGTCCAAATGTACATAGCGCTTGTTGGAAAAAAATAAACGAGCAAACCACTAAATATTCCGGCTAAGGCTATATACAACTTCTTTCCTTTTGTTATGGCTAAATATGTAAAAAGAAAGGTTAGAGAAAAAGGAATAAGCCCCGGCAATACCGATACGCTGTCATATTTATTCGTAAGGATGTGGATTGGCGGGCTACCCAAAAAAGTCAGCGTTCTTACAGAAATCTTTATCTGCTCCAATGTAATGGGAAATATCAGATAAAAAATATTTGCGGCTGAAGTAAAAACAAGAGAAGAAAAAATGCTAAAATATCGGTTGCCGGTTATATTTTTTATAATCAAATAAAAAATTAAAAAGGTAAAAAAACCCACAATAAAATATCCCACCAAATAAAGATACTGCAGGGAGCCAAATAGAGCAACCAGAGGAAAAAGAAGCCATGCATTATAATATGTACTCCAAAGCGCAGGCGCGTGCATATACTCATATGTTGCGCCGTCAGACCCCAGCCAATGCCCATCCAAAAGATCCCTTATTTGCGGAGCAATAAAAGTGATTGGATCAGGCGCTCCTGGCACAAAATCACTATAAGGTAAACCATATTCTTTCAATTTGAAAAAAGCTGACGCTTTAGTTAAATCAAAAATACAACCCGCAACTATGGCGGATAATAATACTGCTACTATAAGTAATGTCTTTTTCTTTTTTTTATCCATACTGCTCTACTTTGTTGGGCGCAAATAATTAAAAACTCGCTTTAATATAAGCTTCAAATGCGCGGGCGATCTTAAATCCCGTAAAACGTTAAAAACAATTCTTGGCCTTAACCAAAACCCCAAAAAAATCTTCCTATGCCATTTTTTTAAAGTTTCTCTACTAATACCCTTTGGACAAACAGTAATATTATCAAAGCGTATCTTGTCCCAATCAACGCCATCAATCCGCCCACTTTCTTTGAGCCATGTATACATTTCCGATCCTGGGAGTGGAAGATAAAAATTAAACCCAGCCCTATCCAGCATAAGCTTTCTAGAAAATTCATAAGTTTGCCTCAAATCATCCTCATTTTCCTCGGGATAACCGATTATAAAAGCACCACCAGTCCTAAATCCCATTTTTCTAATGGCTTTTATTCTTTCTTCAACCATTTCTTTTTTTATGTGCTTATTCATATGGTCCATAATCCTCTGGGAACCAGACTCAATTCCTACATGAATTGCATAAAACCCAGCTTTTTTCATTAATTTCAAAAGCTCGTCATCCAGCGTGTCCAAGCGAAGACCATTTGCACCAAAAAGCGAAATATTAAAATTATTAGCCACTATTTTCTCAAGTACCTCTACTGCACGCGCCCTATGGGCTGTAAAATTATCATCCATAATATGAAATTCCTTGATACCATATTTTTCTATCGCCCATTTCATTTCCTCTATAATATTATCCGCGCTTCTCATCCTCATATTTCTACCAACCACCGACTTTGAGGCGCAAAAAGTACAATTATAAGGGCATCCTCGCGAAGTTACCAAATAGCCGATAGGGAGCTGTTTAAAGAAACTTCCGGCTGGTGCCTCGGGATATTCACCGGGTGGCATAAAGTCCCACGCCGGAAACGGAAGACTATCTAGGTCTTCTTCAAAATAAACGGGATTAAAAAAAACTTCCCCTTCGCTTCTATAAACAAGTCCGGGAATATGGCTTAGGGGTATGTCTTTATTTTGAAATAATTTTTCAAGGAGCATCTTTAGACCTTTTTCTCCTTCACCCTTAAAAGCAAAGTCAATTTTATCAAAGTAGCCCATCAATTCTTTTGAATCTATAGCTGAAGCATGCGGACCACCAATTACCACAAGGACTTCTGGATTAGCTTCTTTTGCTACATTAATTTGCTCTTTTACTATTTTTATATTGTTTGAATACACCGTAACCCCTATGACATCCGGCTTTTTTTCCAAAACATATTCTTTAAATTTTTCTGGCGATACTTGTTTTAGGGTACAATCAAGAATTTCAATATTACTCCATCCATCTTTTCTTAAATATGAAGCAAGATAGCCCAAAGAAAGAGGCGGAGTTATTGCATAACCAAGAGTGCTAAAGGGTTTAACAAATAAAATTTTCTGCTCTTTCATAAAAAATCATTACTTTTTAAATTTATTTATTACCATTCCGTACTCTTTTAGAGTTTTAATTAAATTCATCTTACTCTTCCCTTTTTTTAATCCGTAATTATAAACAAGAGGGCATTCATCAATTTTCTTAACAAATTTTCTTAATTTTAATAAAATCTCTAAATTGGCCGCAAAAGAATTTGTAGTAATAAAATTATTCCCATAAAATGCCAATGCTTTTTTTAGAATTTCTGCCCGATACGCGCGATAAAAAATAGAATAGTCCGTCACATTTGGCAAGTGGACCAATAACTTGACAATACTATTTACTACATTGCTACCAATGGTGCGGTACAACGGAAAGTTTTTATAACTTCCGCCCGCTATGTAGCGGGAACCTATAACTATATCGCTTCCTAAATTTATTTTTTCTATCATCTCAGGCATTAAGGAAAGCTTACTCGTATTATCCGCTTCCATAATCAAAACGATATCGTCGTCCTCCGCATTAACACAAGCCGCCGTAATACCATCAAAAAAAGTCCTTGGTACGCCCAAATTTTTAGCGTGAACAAGAATTTCTAAATCCATCTGATTTTTAAAATTCATTGCTAGTTCTTTTGTTTTATCCGTGCTTCCATCGTCAACTAAAATTACTTTTTTATCAAAAATTAATTTTATATTCTTAATGCTAGA
This sequence comes from Parcubacteria group bacterium CG10_big_fil_rev_8_21_14_0_10_36_14, assembly GCA_002772895.1. Taxonomy (NCBI): domain Bacteria; species Parcubacteria group bacterium CG10_big_fil_rev_8_21_14_0_10_36_14. Next base: position 45,923 of record PFCS01000050.1, read on the forward strand.
CAATAAATCAACGACATTCTCGTCCTCATTATAGGCAGGGATAATTATAAATATTTTTTTCATACTAAATAATCAAAATTAAATTTTTCACTCGCACCTTGACAATATGGCAACAAAATGTCTAATTCGGTTGCTATTTTTTAAAAAAATGTATATTATCTTTAATCCACTTATATAAAATATCAATTCCATCCTCATAATTAGTTATCGGTTCCCATCCCAAATTCAATTTAAGTTTAGAATTGTCACTTATAAAAATCTTCTGATCACCAATACGCATTTCTCCATGACCAAAATTCAGTTTTGTCCCCATTTTTTCTTCCAGTAGTCTAACAAAGCTAACTAAAGATAACGAATTTTCCACTCCTCCGCCAATGTTATAAATTTGTCCTGCAGTTATATTAATATTTTTGATCGCCATATCATATGCCCTGATTAGATCATCAACAAATAATATATCTCGTACCTGAAAACCATCGCCATATATCATCATTGGTTGATCGGTCATAGCCACAATAATAAACCAAGCGACCCAGCCTTGATCTTCTTTGCCAAATTGACGATAACCATAAATACAGGACTGCCTAAAAACAACTGTCCGTAAATTAAATATTCTGGAATAATCTCTAAAATATTGATCTGCCGAGCCCTTTGAACATCCATAAGGCGAATGAAAATCTAAAGGATACTCCTCTTTTATACCCCTTGGATAATCAGTGAGTTTGTAAGCATCACCGCTTAACTCAATCTTTTCATTTTCCATTCCACCATAAACCTTATTTGTTGAAGAATATATAATAACTGGATTCTGAGCTGAAATCCTTACTGCTTCAAGAAGATTAAAGGCGCCTAGTGCATTACTTTCAAAATCTTCTCGCGGATTCAAAACTGATGAAGTAACTGCTACTTGAGCGGCTAAATGTAGAACTACATCAAACCGATAATCAGAAAAAAGATGACTTAGTTCTTCAAAATTTCGAACATCGCCTTTAATAAATTTAAATTGCCCAAAAGTTTTTAACCATTCAAGATTTTTTTCAACCCCTACTCGACAAAGGTTATCAAAAATGACGACGTCGTGTCCGTCAAGTATAAATTTTTTAGCAGCATTTGAACCAATAAATCCCGCTCCGCCGGTAATTAATATTTTACTCATAACTTTTTTGCTGTAATCGTATAATTAGTGCCATTGTTAAGTCCAGCTTCGTGCTGCTTTGTCCTTTTAATTATTGCCTTTAGCATGCTTTTGTTTGAAGAGCTAAACGGAACATATCCGATTGTTTTTATAAAAAATTGTTGAAGGGCTGAAAGTGGCATTAAAACGTCATACCACTTCATATGCTTTGGCGAATGAGTATATTTTATTTCCACCACTTCAAAACCGGCTGATTTTAAAAGCTCTTCCCATCTTTCTTTTGTAAACAGGTTATAATGCTTAAAAATCTTATTTACAGAATTCATATAAGCCTTAGCCAAAAAACCAAGCCCTAGCTTGTTAAAAATTTTTGGATAAAATAAATCCGTCATATAAAAATTAGAGTGTGTGGTAAAAAAGAACACGCCTCTCGGAGCCAACACCCTGTACGCCTCTCTTACTGTTTCTTCCACCGCGGGAATATGTTCTATGACGCAATTTGATATCGCCATACTAAAACGGTTGTCTGGAAAAAGCATTTTATGCGAAGGGACACATTTTACTTCCTTATATATACCGGATTTCTCCGCTCCTCGGCATGCACTCTCAGATATGTCCAGTCCATAAATTTCCCTGAGCACACCTTTGTCTTCCTGTTCTTTGCCCTCTAAAATCATTTTCAAAAAACTGCCATCGCCACAGCCTAAATCAAGCATCGGATAAGAAAAATCCTTACCAACCATTTCAGTATATTCCCACACCCTGCAAAGCGCATGGGAAATAGAATATTTTTTCGATGCTTTATTATAAAAATTATCAAGCATATCTACGCATAAATACTATATTATAGTATCAATATTAATTATAATATCAATATTACCCGATTTATCAAAAAATGTAAAGAATTGCTAAGATATTTTAGCCAAATTTAGCAAAAATTATATTTTTTTAAGCAATCTGTTTATCGCCCTAGAAAGCTTTAGCCTCAATCTAGCCGGCAACCAGAAAAAAAGCCTATCCCGCAACCTCCTAAAAAGGGAAAATTTATTTTCAATTTCTTTCACATATTCTACCACTTTACGATAATCGTCTTTTTTAAATACAATGCCTTTTTCGGCAGGGCTAGAAGATATTATCATTTCCATTCCGCCAGGAAAAGCCGCACGATTGCTGAATTTTATAATTTTAAATCCAGACTTTTCTAAAACCTTACCGATAGTATATAAAGAATAGCTGAAAGGGTGACCTATTTGAAAAAATACATCAGGCCGCTTTTTGACGTTCAGTATATTAGGCACGCCAATATAAACTTTTCCGGAATCTTTTAATATGCTTTTGATGAATTCCAGCTTTTCTAAAGGATCGGGGAAATGCTCAAAGGTATGGTGCATGGCAATAAAATCAAACTTGTTTTTGTTTTCCGGTTGGCTGGCAAAATCATCAAAATTGATATTCAAGAGGTTTAAATTATAATATTTTTTTCCGGCTTCAACATCAAGTTGCGAAAGCTCTATACCCCAAATATTACAATGTTTCTTCTCTTGTATTATATGGAGAAGCGTCCCAAACCCACATCCGATGTCCAAAACATTATCTCCCTCTTTTAGATACTCTTCCAAAAAATCATATACTTTTCCCTTTAAGCGCAAATTGCTTTCTTGTTTTTCCGCAAACTGCGATACATCTTTCAAGCCATGGCTATCGCGTAGAAATTCTTCTTTATGGAATTCTAAATATTCCTCCTCCGAGGGGCGTGGATTTATATAGACAAGCGAACAATTCTTGCAGATAACATTAATTAAACCTTTACTTAGATTTCCCTTCGTATAAATCGTCTCAGTATTATCTTCTCCGCAAAGCGGACATTTTATATAAATATTTTGCTGCATATTTTTTATAGATAATTTCTAGCCCAGACTTGAAATGTCATAAGCGACCATATAGTATTCAATCCATACTCTTTTTTATCAATATGATTATTTAGTATATCATTTATTACCTCCCAATTAAATAACTCTGCAGTTTTTGAAGAATAACCGGGAGAAAGAATCTCACAGACCATCGGTTTCAAATCAGTACGCAACCACTTTGCCGCAGGCGAGAAAAATCCTCGCTTCCTCTCTTCTAAAACAAACTCCGGCAGAATATCCGCAAAGGCATTTTTTAAACATTTTTTTCCTTGATATCTACTATTTAATTTATATTTTGACGGTATCCTAAAAGCTAGCTCCACAAGTTCTTTATCTAAAAAAGGCACTCTTTCTTCAAGTCCGTGAGCCATTGTCAGTTTATCACTACGAATAAGTGACTCATCCGGAAGCCAAGTTTTTAAATCAGTCAATATCATTTGATTAACGTTATCTTTTACACTTTTTTCAAAATACCTGGTATAAGCATTCCTTACAGAATAAGCATTATTGAAATCATTATTTAAAAATCTTGATATAACATCTTCTTTCTGCGCCATAAAAAGCCAAAAACGGTCCAATCCGTGTTCACTAGATAACTTTTTTGCCAACTCTTCTTTACCAAAAATTCCTCCGATAGATTGAACAATTTTTTTATTCATTAACAACGGGAAAAACATTCGCGCTCTTTCTATAAAATAGTTATAATAATACCTATCATAACCCCCAAAAGTTTCATCTCCCCCGTCTCCCCCTAAAACAACTGCGACCTGATTTTTTGCTTCTTTCGCAAGAATATAAGTTGCTACTTGGATATGATTGGAGACCGGTTCATCCATAGCAATAATACAATTTTCAAAATTATCCTTAACGTCTTTTGCCGTAATAGTAATTGGAGTATGCGCTGTATTAAAATACTCGGCAGTTTTTTTCGCTAAGTTAAAATCCGCATTAAATTTTTCTTTTTCAATCTCTGTTTCAAATCCAACTGAAAATGTTTTTATCGGTCCCTTTGCGCTCTTTGTCATTGCCGCGCAAATAATACTTGAATCAAGCCCGCCTGAAAGAAAAAGTCCAACCGGCCTATCAGAAATAAGCTGACGTTCTACTGCACGTTCCACTTGTTCTCTAATCAATATCCGTAGATCAGCCTCACTCTCTTTTAGATATGTCCCCTCTTCTAAATCGTAATAACTTTCTATTTTTAAATTATTATCCTTTACAATTGCGAAATGTCCGGGCTGTAATTTCATAATTCCTTGCCACATCGTTTCTGGACCTAAGCAATATAAAAAACGCAAGTATTTGTTCAATGCATCAATATTTAAATCTTTCCTTACATTTTCATATTCCAAAATTGCTTTTACTTCTGATGAAAAAATAAATTTTCTATTGTTATGCCAGTAATATAGTGGCTTTACGCCAGATTGATCACGCGCCAAAAAAAGCTCTTTCTTTTGCTTATCCCAAATAGCAAAAGAAAAAATTCCATTAAATTTTTTCAGCGCATCTTCCCCCCATTTTATAAAACTGTATAGAACAACCTCCGTATCGGAATCAGATTTAAAATTAAATTCTAATAATTCTTTTTTTATTTCTTTAAAATTATATAACTCGCCGTTATAGGTAATAACAAATCTTCCATCAGCGCTCTTCATTGGCTGACTGGCCTTATCACTCAAATCAATAATAGCTAACCGCCTATGTCCTAAAGAAATATTTTCATCCAAAAAAATACCCCCGCCGTCAGGTCCGCGGTGAGTAATTTTTGTATTCATCTTTTTTATCAAGTCTTCGTCGCGCCAATTAAAACCGTTTATTCCACACATTTTATTTTTTTGCAATTAAATATAAAATATCTCTCCTTGCCGAAAAAATTTCCGACTTTATTAAGATTCAATTTTTTAAAAACTACCTTTATATTATTTTAAACACAAATAGAATAGTTTACTTCTTCTGTAATATTCTTTGTGAAATAAATTTTAAAATTTTTTTAGTGTATGCGGGAATTACATAAAAAGAATCAGAAATTATCCTTTTTCTAATATATTTTTTAATTTCTTTATAAGAATTCTCGTTTTCTAAATTTAATTCTAAAATATTACTTTCTATTCTAGTAGCAATTACTTGAATACGAGAGGGTTTTTTAACATTCCTACTAATTATTTTAAACCCACCATTTTTTAAAACCCTACTTAATGTAGCTGGCGAATAATTGTAATAATGCCAAAAATCGAAAAAATGCCTTACTCGCCGCTCAAAATTTAGAATATTCGGAACTTCTATATATAAAAATCCATTCAGATTTAAAAAAGTACTAATCTTTTTTAATATTTGGACTGGCTCAGAAAAATGTTCAAAAACATGATGCATTAAGATAATATCAAATTTTTCCGCGCCTCTTTCTTTATCATAAAATTCCTCAAAAGTGCCATGATAAATATCAAGACCATACTTGGCTATCGCGTAACAGGCTGAAGTAGCCGGCTCTATCCCCTTAGTTTTGCAACCATAGCTATTTTTAATGTCTTTCAAAAATAAACCAAAACCGGAACCGATTTCCAATACATTATATTCTGGTTTTAAAAATTTTGATAAAAAAGTCAAATTAATATTTTCACCCTTATTCTTTTCCAATACGTGTTGCATATATTCTTCTATCTTTTCTTCAGTATCTAACGCGAAACAACTGGCAACATAATTTTCTTTAGAAAAACCCATTACATCATTCGGCGCCTTTCTCGGATTTATATAAACTAAGCCACACTCTTTGCAAATAACATTATTAAACTTCACAAGCTTTTCCCCTCTTTTAAAAATACCCTTATTGTAAATAAGCTCCGAACTACTATCGTTACAAATCGCACAAGTTATTTTTTTCATAATTTATGATTTTACAAAAATTCTCTTGAAACTCCACCTATTCCACGCGCCTTATTTCTTTGTAATTAAATATAGAGTGTCTCTTCTCGATTGAAAAATCTCTGACAATAACCAACTTAAAAATTTTGGAAATTTTTTAAAATTAAACATCCATTGTTTTTTAAAATAAGTATTATGCATATGGACTTCCATGTCTTTAAATCCAACAATCTTTGCCATTTTCTTTAATTCATCCGCAGTAAATTCTCTAGTATGTCCATACGGCTGACCGTTCACGAAAAAATCATCAAAATCCCAATATACGCTTTTTCCAAACAAAAATCTTGCTTGTTTTAAAAAAGTCGCCAAATTAGGAGTTGATAAAACCAAGATCCCGCCCGGCTTAAGAGTTTTATATATTTTTTCTAAAAATCTTTTTTGACTATAGCCTAAATGTTCTATAACGTTTTCAGAAATAATCGCATCATAAGTTCCCTCTTCTAAACTACAATCAAAAAGATCTTCCACTTTTATATCCAATCCAAACTTTTGCCACAAGTCTTCTACGCCCTCTATCCCCCATTCTTCCAAAATGTACTTATCAATCCCACTTGTTTTTGCTCCTAATAAATTTAAGGTATGTACCAAGATACCGAGACCACTTCCAACTTCTAATATTTTTTTATTTTCAAAACTACCCATCCTTTCCTTGAATAAAGACAGTGTATTCAAGTGCTCCTTCTCCTCTTTTTTCCATCTTTTAGAAAGAGGCGATAAATCATGATACGATTTTTCTAATTTTATTTTAAAATCTTCCATATTAATTTCCTGCTTTTATATATTCTCCCATTTTTTTAACAAGCGACTCTAAAGAATGATTTTCTTTAACAATTTTGCGCGATTCTTCTATCGATAAAAAATTAATATTTTTTATATATTCTGCAATCGCTTCCGGCGTTTCTTCTTTTGGAAAATCCGGTAATCCAATCGCTCTGGCATTGTTTGACGTTGTTACTACTTGCAGTCCGGCAAGCATCGCCTCTATCATTGTTTTATCAATAGTTTCTAAAGCCATATTTACCATAATCTGATATTGAGGATATATTTTTAAAAGTTCGGGCATTGGCACAGAACCCATCAGTTTTACCCTATCTACAAGATTTAATTCTTTAATTAAATCCTTTATTTCTTTTGCATAGTTATCCTCTAATTCACGACCATAAACTGTTAGGGTGTATTCATCAGGTAAAAATTTTAGCGCTTTTATTACCAAGTCGAGACGTTTTGAGCGACATACCCTGTGTATCGATAAGAGTTCTGTCTTTGCCCTTCTCTCGTTCTGAGGCGTAGCATTAAAATCCCAAAAACGCATGTCTATCCCATGTCCAGTAACTATCTTTTTAGGATCTCCTTCATACTGAGGCATACTATTTTTTGTTGCGCAAAAAAGACGTTTACAAAGCCAATGACTAACTCGTAAAGGAAAATGCATTGTATAATGGGTGTACCATAAATAAACAGGGGTATTTTTTATCCGCCAAAATAAAGCACCGGGTACAATCCATTTTGGATTCATATGAACAAATACCCTATCATAATCAAGGCTTAAAATAAGTTTTAAAAATATCAGCATTGACTTAAACTTACTAAATCCTTTTTCACGGCCTAAAGAATAAACTGGAAAATTGTCAGTATAAACCTCTTTCTCATGACAAATAACACTTATGTCAAAGCCTTGGCGTATAAACTCTTTCACCCAAAGAGAAGCGAATGCAAAATCATCATCTCGCTCATGTATCTTTGTGGTTATAAATAAAAGTTTCATATATTAAGATGTTCGGCTAATATGCCCATTATCCTTTTGCTTGCATTACCATCCCAGCCCATTATTTCTCCTTCTCTTTTTTTCCACTCACCATTCAAAACTCTTCCCACAGCTTCAAATATTTTTTCTTTATCTCTTCCCACAACTTCATTTGTTCCAAGTTCGCAAGTTACCGGTCTTTCTGTTTCTTCGCGTAAAGTAATACATGGCACATTAAAAATAGTCGTCTCTTCCTGTATTCCGCCGGAATCAGTTAAAACGAATTCGGCATTTTTTTGTAAATTTATGAAATCCAAATATGGTTGAGGTCCTAGAATAGTAAAATTTGCAGTCAAATTAAAATCTTTTAACGCTTTTTCTGTTCTAGGATGAAGCGGACAAATAACGGGTATACTTTTATTTATTTCATTGATAGCAAAAAGTAATTCTGCCAGATGTTTACCATCGCTTACGTTTTCCGTGCGATGCAAAGTTAACAAAGCATAACCTTTCGGAGTTAAAGAATTTTTCACAAGAGCATCAGACCTCTCAGATAAATCACCAAAATGTAAAAGTGTATCAATCATCACGTTACCACTAAAAAATACTTTATCCTCTGTAATGCCCTCTGCTTTCAAATTATTAACAGCGCTATTTTCGGTTACAAAAAGAAAATCTGACAGATGGTCTGTCATAACTCTATTTGCTTCTTCCGGCATTTTCCAATTAAAACTACGGAGTCCTGCTTCAACGTGGGCGACTGGAACATTTTCACTGGCTCCAGCCAAGGCTCCTGCTAAAGTAGAATTAACATCTCCGACAACAACTATCAAATCCGGTTTTAATGCTCTGATATATAAAGAAAGCATTTTTAAGGTCTTACCGATCTGCTCCCTTCTCGATCCAGAGCCTATGCCCAAGTTTGCCAAAGGTCTTGGCATTTTGAACTCTCTAAAAAATACTTCCGAAAGTTCGTCATCATAATGCTGTCCCGTATGTATTATTCCTATTTGCAACTTATCCGCATATAAAGAAGCCGCCCTTGTAAGGGCAGATATCTTCATAAAATTAGGTCTGGCTCCAGCTATAAATAGGATTTTCTTCATAATTCGAAAAAATTATTATTATAATATAATAGAGGAAAAAGGGCAAAAAGTCAATATTTGTCTAATTTTCCACAAATTTTAAAATATTTTCCGCTCTATTATCCCAAGAAAACCATTTTGCGAATGTCTCAGTATCTCTTACCGAGCCTGAATACTTTTCATAATTTGATAATACTTCTTCTATCTTATTACTCAAATCATCTGGATTGTCCGGTTCAAAAAAAACAACCTCTTTTTCACTCACCACCTCCCTTATGGATGGTAAATCAGACGCAATCACCGGTTTACCAGAAGCCATATATTCAAAAAGTTTTAGAGGTGAAGTCTCGCGTAAAGAAATACGTTCTCTGGCAGTATTTGGCAAAACTAAAACATCTGACGCTCTTAAAAAATAAGGTATCTTTTTATATTCTTGGTGCCCTAATATCAAAGTAGCATCATCGTTACCAAAATCTTCACGAAATTTTTTTTCATCTTCCCTTGTGCCACCAACAAAGACAGTCAAAACATCTCTGCTCATTTTTCTTGCCGCCTTCCCAAGTGTTTCCGCCCCCTTCCAAGAATACAGGTGTCCTGTATATAAAACTATTTTTTTATCTTCTGGTAAATTCAATATCTTTCTGGCTTCAGCTTTATTTTCTTTAATATTGAAAAAATCAAAATCAACTCGATTTGTTGCTACTAATATTTTTCCTTCATTAATGCCAAAGCTATTTATCAACTCCTGCTTTTTAAAAGCGTTAGTTGTGATAAATTTATAAATTTTTTTAAATGCAAATCTTGTTATTTGATGCTGATTTGGAGAATCGTGTATTTCATACACTACTTTTTTTCCAAATAAAGATAGAAAAAAGCTTGACCAAAAATCACGGCTAAAAAATAAATCAGCTTGAGAAAAAGCCAATCTTAAAGAAACAAAAATCGCAAAAGAAATATTCTGAAAATAAAAGGCAGCTCTACCAAAAAGCCATTGCATCGGCAAAAAATCCAAAGAAAATATTTTTTTAATTTTAAAATTCTTTTCTACACCATAAAAATCAAATGGATTTTTTTTAATATAATTAATCCGCCAAGGCGACCACAAAACAACCTGGTGCTTTTTGCCCCAGGCCTCGCACATTTTCATAATTTGTCCGCCATGCGCCTTTTCGGTCGGCATCCTGACATTAGCGATATAAAAAATCTTCATTTTGATTATATTATAATTTTCTTATTCGTTTCCATTGCCTCAACATTTTATATATCCATATCATAAAAAATCCCGATGCGTAAAAATATAAATACCAGTCTATATGCCCTATGAGAACGGCTATAATAAGCACAAAAAACATTCCCGTGCCGGTAAAAAAATTTCTGTATATTAAATAAAATATGTTTGTGGGTGCCTTTTTATACTGGAGCCAACCGTAAGTCTTGCCTTGTTTTTCCGCGACAATCCTCTGCATTGCGTCATACCTAAACTCCGCAAGCCGAAATAAAAGCTTTGATACAGTCGCTATAAGGGTGGCTATTAAAGGCAGACGGTTTCCAAGAATCAATGACTGGCCGATACCTATCGGCAAAAAATAAAAGGCATACATTATGTCATGACTTACCGGCTCTACATAAGCGCCACCTATATTTCCTCCTTGAGCGGATTTTTTATAGCGCGCAACTTCGCCGTCACAAGCATCCAATATGAATGATATGAACATCAAAATAAGTCCAATTATATAAAAATTCACTCTTCCAAAAATAAATAGTGACACTCCTGACAAATAAAAAATAGTTCCAAGCGCTGTAATCTGATTTGGTGTAATAGGTGTATGGATAAAAACATGGGTAAAATAAATAGAAAAAATCCTGTTTATCCTACCCTCAATGCTTTGTGTTTGCCATGAAGGCGCGTATTCTGATTTTTGGCAAATCTTTCTAAGTTCTTTTATTCCCGACATAAAAAAATAGATTATTTTTTTAAAAGATAAAAATGTTTTGTCGGCACATCATATGGCGTAAAACTTTTTTCTATTTTCCAGCCTGTCGCTTTTATCCGACTCTCTACCCGCTTTAACGGATATCTTCTTCTACCCGGCTCCCAATAGTGCTGACCGTCAAATTTATGCGCTTTCATTGCCGGCATTTTTAAAAATAATTTTAACGGCGGTAAAAACGGTTTTTTCAAATAAAAATTACAAAGTGTTCTCCTTGCATCAGGAAGAGAAATAATCGCCCATTTTTTGGAAACCCTTGCCATTTCTTTAAGGCAAGCGTCAAATTTTTCAAACGGCAAATGTTCCAAAACCTCAGCCGCCAGCACGCAATCAACCGTTTCTCCTTCCATTGGTATTTTTTCTACCGACCCGACAAAATCCGGTTCAAGTCCTTTGTCTATATCCAGAGCCAAAACCGATTTGCCGGCTTTTTTTAAATAATCCTTTACAATCCCATTACCAATGCCAACTTCCAAAACAGACCTTGCGTCTATCTCTAATGCTAAATCTATCTGATACCAATAAGAAAGCCATCGTGCCTTATGGTTATAGCGTCTATTAAAATAATGATTTTTTTCTACTTGCAAATCCATGAGTTACTTTTGATATAATTCTTTTAAAAGTCCGGCAACATATTTTATCTGTTCTTCTCTAAGTTCAGGATACATCGGCAAAGACAAAATCTTCTTCGCAAGCCCTTCCGAAACCGGATAATCGCCATTCTTCCAACCAAAATCTGCATAAGCTTCTTGCAAATGTACCGGTATTGGATAATGAATTCCGGAAAAAACATCATGCTTTTTTAAATAATCCACAAGCTCATCTCTTTTTTCCGTCAAAATCACAAATAAATGATAATTATGCTTATTGTATTCTTCTTCTTTAATTATTTCCACTGGCAAGCCCGATAGATTCTCTCTATATAATCTTGCATTTTTTCTTCTGGATTCTATCCAATTGTCCAGATACTTAAGCTTTAAACCTAAAACAGCACCCTGAAAGCCACTCATTCTAAAATTCCCCCCGATTACGCTATGTTTATATTTCTCCAGCGCACCATGATCGCGGATTAATTTTACTTTGCTTATTAAATCGGCATTATTTGAAGCAACTGCTCCGCCTTCTCCATATGCGCCAAGATTTTTTCCCGGATAAAAGCTAAAAGCACCCACATCGCCTATCGTACCGGCTTTCTTACCTTTATATTCGGCCCCATGAGCCTGACAAGCATCTTCTATCACAAATAATCCGCGTTCTTTCGCAATTCTTAAAATTTCATCCATATCGGCACACTGGCCGTATAAGTGAACAGGTATAATTGCTTTTGTTTTTTCTGTAATAGTACTCTCTAATTGTGAAACGTCCATAAGCGCGCTTTCTTTGCAAACATCAACAAAAACAGGTTTTGCACCGGTTAAGGACACTGCCTCGGCTGTAGCTATAAAAGTATTCGGAACGGTTATTACTTCGTCTTCCGGACCTATACCTAACGCGCGTAAAGCGCAATAAAGGGCTGACGTACCGGAATTTACACATGCCACGGCTTGCGCCCCCAGATAATCGGCAAAATCCCTTTCAAAATTAAAAACTGCCGGACCTTGAATAAAAGCGCAAGAATCTAAGATACCCTCCAATGCGCTTTTTATTTCCCCTTTCATCGGTTGATACTGTGCCTCTAAGTCTATAAATGGTACTTTCATATATTTTATTATTTTTTTATGGCGTCTTTTGATAAAATCAAATGATAGCGCACAAACCTCCAAATAAATTTAATAGGTAAACTGTCTTTCGGATGCATAATTTTATCATATAGCGACTTTCGTAATATGTTTAGAGCTTTTAAAAAATTTATTACCGCTACTCTTGATCCTTTTCTAAAACCCAAACCGCTTCTTTTCTTTTTCATTATACTTAAATAATTATTATCTTTTATAATACACTCATCATAAGTAGGCCATCCGCTTATTGCAGTTGATTTTAGATATACACTTTTTACATTTTCGGGAATTATCAGTGTTTCATGAACAACTTTCTTGGGGTCAAAATGAATTCCGGTTTTAAGGTTAAACAACCTAGGATAATAATCCGGCATGAAAAAAGCGTATTTTATGATGCGTCCGCTTTTTAACAAAGGAGAACGTTGGATACATCCGATAATATTTTCATCCTCGGATTCGATAAAGCTGCTAATCTCATTTTCAAGCTCCGAAGTTATATATTCATCAGAGTCTATGTCAAAAATCCAGTCATAGCGGGCAAAGGACAGTGCCCTATTCCTCATCTCGGCAAAATTTGAAATACGCACATTAGGCTCATTGGTATCAACTTGCTTATAAACTGGGATATTATATTTTTTTGCTATTTCAAGGGTTTTATCCGTGCTGTTTCCATCAACAAGGTACACGTCATCAAAATTTATCAGGCTAGAAAGCAAACGCTCAAGCGTCTCCTCGTTATTTAATGTCAAAATTGGTACTGAACAAGCTATTTTCATAAAGTTGCAAAGACATAAATTTCTGCACACAATTCTGCAGGAATATCTTTACTTACATTATACAAAGCGCTAATCATTTTTGGCTCTAATCCATTCAATTGACTATTAGATAACATCTTAAGAAAAAAACCGCCTTTTTTCTTTATTTGCCAACCAGCACCTTCAATATCAGCAACAAGGCTCTTCATGTCATAAATTCTCTGATGACAAAACTTTATATCGCGTTCATTAAATTCATATAAATTTTCTAACATACCCATTTCCTTTCCGATTTGACGATGAAGAGATTGTGCATTTGGAACATTAATATATATCATACCATCTTCTTTAATTAAATTTTTATATTTTTTTAATAACTCTACAGGCTCATCAACTTCGTGCAACATACTAGAAAAAATAATTGCATCATATTTTTTATTCGATTCGAAATCAATAAATAGCGAATGATTAAATTTAATGGCTTCTGCCTTAGCTCCTAATTTTTTTTTCGTTGCTAAAATATAATGTTCGCCGCCTTCTACAACCTCTAAGGATTTACTAATTTCTAAAAGATTCTTAGTCATTAATCCGTTTGCGCACCCAAGCTCTAATGCATCTCCTAAATTTGGATAATTTTCTTGTAAACATCTAAAACGAAAATCAATAAAATAGCGATCAAAATCAACTTCCGTATTATAACACCCTGCATATTTATTTATTGAATCTTTAGTCTGCATATTATTTTATCCATTTTTCTTCTGGATGGTCATTTCTATTTTTTTTAGTTTGGGTTATTTCAATAAAATATTCCGGCAAGCGCACTCCGCATCCTTCCCTATACAAGGATCGTAAAGCTCCGTAAATATAATTTAAATGGCGCTCATTTAAGTTCTGATGGATTGGGAAAAAACATGCGTTATTATGATAATAAGCTCCGCATTCAATTCCAAAATGCCTGAGCCTGCCACTTACTTCAAGCATTTTTTCGTGGCTTCCAACCCTCAACATCAGCGCTGCCGGCACTTCGCCCAACTTTAATTCAAAAAAAGTTTCGAAACCTTCTTCTTTTGCCAGCTTTTCTAAATATCTATAATTATACAACCTCTTTTCCGCCGCTTCATCTTCTCCTTTTATAAATGCGGAAAGTTGTTCTTTTATTACCTCCCTTTTCTTAACGTCCAAACAATAAAAATTATCCCATATTTCCTTATCACTAAAGGACACGCCGACTAAAATACCTCCGTATTGGACGGGAAAAAATTTTGGAAAAGAATAAATTACATAATCGCCATATTGCCCGGCATCTCCGCTATTCCATGCATATGCACAGTCCTCAATAAGAGGCCAGCCATGTTCTTTGCACATTTGTTTTATCTCTTTTCGTTTGGGATGCAAAAAACCAAACTCATGTATTAAAATAACCGCTTTTGTCTTACTGGATATTTTGCGCGACCAGGAACATACCTCTTCTACGGTTGTGGAAACTCCGATAGACAAATAAGGTGATCCTGTTGTCGTGGTAATGAATACCTCATCATCCTGTTTTAGTCCTAAATATTTTAATACTGCAAAGATAGCATACTTTCCGCGAGGAAAATATGTAAAAGGCTTATGATCAAATTTTTCGCCAAGCTTTTTATCGACATCAATACCGTTATCAGGCATTGACCCAAGACTACTGGTATCAAAAGGGGTTATGTCTATTTGGGGGATTAAGTCGGGCGCATGGAAAATAGTAGGATACTCGTATGTCGCCCAATTTTTAAAAAACTCTTGCAAGGATGGCTTAAAAGAACACCCTATATCAAGATATCTAAATTTTGAGTTATGGTATTGCTCTACAATATTCCATATCATCAAACTAGGAATCCCAAACTTTTTTGCCTCTTCATTGGCGCCATTAAACCATAAAAATAATATATTATCCACTTCGCCGACAATCGTTCCTGCAACAAATTTACCATTTAAATAAGCAAACCATCCGCGCCAATTATCTTTAAACCCCCCTCCACCTAAATTCAAATCTGAATCTTGCGGATTGTACCATACTGTCCGAAAGAGGTCTATGTCGCTTTTTGTACCTGCAACTTTTTTTATTTCCAAACCGCTTAAATTTTTGGCCTTTACTATTGAGCGCTTTGCTCTGCGAGAAATCCTATCCCAAGCCAGCTCTTTATTCAGAATTAAAGAGCTACCAAAAGACAGACAGTCCTTTCCAATATATTTTTTTTGGAATATATCGCGCTTGCCGGGCATATTACCTATTGCGTTTTAATATTTTTTGAGTAGCCTCCAAAATACGGACCACCTCATAGCCTTCTTCTCCGCCGGTTAAAGAAGGTTTGCCATTCACCGCGCAATCCGCAAAATGGCTTATTTCTATAGCTAGTGCTTCGGACCGTTCCAATGCCGGAATATAGACATCACCGCTCCTGTATATTACGTCACTTGGTGTCTCACTTTTAAAATCCAAGTCTGCTCCATGATCATACACCTTGACTTTTTCAGTTGGTTCTATATCGTTATATAAAACCATTTTTTTGCTTCCGCCAATCAACATTTTTCTTATTTTAACCGGTGAGAGCCATCCTATGTGTATGTGCGCCATGGTCCCAGAAGGATATTCCAAATGAATATGCGCCATTTCCTCTACTGGATTTTCTCTGTTCTGCGTAACATAACTTTTCCCAAAAGCCGCCACAGACATAGGCTTTTCCTTTAAAATATAATTAAAAATCGAAAGATCATGAACTGCCAAGTCATAAATGACATTTACATCCGGCTGTATAAGCCCGAGATTAATCCTTTCGGAATCAATATACCTTATTTCTCCCAATTCATCAGCATTAATAAGCTCCTTTATTTTCCTGACAGCGCCAGTATAAATAAACGTATGGTCAACATGAAGTAATAAATTATTTTTCTTTGCCAATTCAATCAATTCTCTTGCTTCGGCGGATGTTTCAGTCATAGGCTTTTCAACAAAAACATGCTTACTCGACTCCAAAGCACGTTTGGCTAGCTTATAATGGCTCACAACCGGCGTTGCTATAAAAACAGCTTCAATATCTTTTGCCTTAAATATGTCTTCGGAATCACAAGTGGTTTTTATAAATGGAAAATTACTTCTTGCCCTTTCCAAAAGCCTGAGGTCCAAATCACATACATAGACCAAAGAAACGCTTGCGGACGAAGCTGCATTTCGTATCAAGTTTTTTCCCCAGTAACCTGCGCCAATAATTGCTATTTTTAACGGGTATTCCATATTTTATGTTAAAATTATATACATATACCTTACTCTATAATATATAGAGCGTCAAATATGATAATTTGAAAAAATATGAAAATAGTGGTAAATAGATACAAGGTCAATACAGCCACAAAATTATGCTCAAAATAATAATTGAAAAGCACAAAAAGAAACTGCTGGCATGCGCGGTGTTATTTATTATCGGTATTTTATCTGCCAATTTATTTTTCTTGGGAATATATATAAGAAACAACAAAAATATCTTGATTTTTGATTCTGCAGTACAATATCTCCTACCTGTTTATCGATTTATGCGCAAAAGTTATAATAACGCGATAAATACGTTCTATCTGCCAAAAACAATAGGGGCATCGGAAATACCCCACTACAAATTGACGATTAAAAAAAATCAGCTGGAAAAATTAAATAAAAATTTGCCTGAGTCGATATCCGATGCCGTTTTTAGCGGAAGTGTTTTCTTGGAGGACGAATATAAGAAAACAGTGCCCGCAATCTTTTCTTATGGTGACAAAAAATACGAAGTAGAGGTACATTACCGAGGTGACAACCCAAACCATTGGACCAAAGAAAAAAAATCTTGGCAAATAATATTCAGCCAGGAAAACTTATTTAACGGCCAAGAAGTGTTAAAACTTATATTGCCCATAGACCGAGGTTATCTTGCGGAGGCTCTAAATGCTTATCGGGCAAAAAAAATGGGTCTATTGGTGCCTGCGGACAATTTTGTAAATTTAGAAATAAATAAAAAAAATGCTGGCGTATATTACCAAGTCGAAGATTGGTCAAAAGGATTTTTGGAAAAACAACAAGTGCCGGCCGACTCCAGTATTTATACGACCAATGACGGTCTTATTAGCCTCAGAAAAGAAGAAAACCGCCAAGATACATCAGCCTTTGAAGATATAAATCTTTGGAAAAAAAATATATCTGATAAATTATTTACTTATAATAATTTTTCAGATATAAAAAAACTGGTCGAAATACTGCAAAGCCAAAATAAAGACGAAGCATACAAAATATTGCCACAAATACTTGATATGGAAAAGTTTTACAGCTGGACTAACGTTGCCCTATTGGTTTCAGGAGGCCATCAGGGAGGTAAAGGCAATATGCGTCTATACTTTAACAATAGTAGCGGAAAATTTGAACCAATCCCTTGGGATGTAACAATAAGAGATAGCGATGCGCTTTTTGAAGACTGGCAAAGTATCATCAATAACTTTATATATTCAAATAAAAAATTATTTTTTGAACAAAAAAAATCCCTGTGGAATTATTTAAGTAACGAAGATAATTTAAAAGACGACCTAAGCTTTTATGATAAACTTTATGAAACAACACGCCCAGCTTTTTACGATGATTGGATAAAAGTAGACAATAATTTAACCTTTGATAAAAAAATAAAAGAAATGCGCGATATTATTAAAAATAGGTTTAGTAATCTAAAAGATCTTTATAAAATTGATAATTCAAGCATGATTATAAATTATGACTCCGATATAAATCTGATAACGGCAACGACTAAAGCGGATAATTTCGCCGGCATAATGCTAAAAAGCCTTAAACTACCGACAGACGACAATATGTTTGTTGAAGCATTTGATGATTCCAATAATAATCTTAAACTTGATAAGGACGATAAAATCATAAAAACCGGCTACATCAATAAAAATGACAACACAATAAAAGATATTAATAAATTAATTTATGATAAAGATGAAGTGGCCATATTCATAAAAATTATTCCTTATGGAACACAGCAAAACGGCTTAAATCTTAAAAATGTAAAAATAAAATTTGACAATGCAATCACCAAAAAAGATATTGATATAAAAAGCATAGTCTTATCAGACGACACCTCTTTTAATTATCTTCCCAAGACTATCTATAGTCCTCGGCAATTTGTAAACGAAAATCCCATATTTAAAACAGATGGAGAAAAAATATTTCTACCCGCTGGCTCTTATACCATCACAAAAAATATAATAATTCCGCAAAAATCCCAGTTGATAATACAGCCTGGCGTTGTCCTAACCTTTTATCCAAAAATATCACTCATATCTTACAGCCCTGTTTCGGCAATTGGCTATTCCGATAGTCCTATTATATTCCAATCCGCCTATCAAGGGCAACCGTGGGGATCTTTTGGCATAGTTAATACCGAGAAAGAAAAAAACAAGCTACAATTTATAAATATATCCGGTGGTGGGAGTTCTTATATAAACGGTATTTTCTTTAGTGGAATGTTATCAGCCTACCATGCCGACCTTGAATTAAGCGATAGTTTAATTCAAAACAGCTCATCGGATGACGGCGCAAATGCAAAGTACGGAAATGTGGTAATAAAAAATAACAGATTTATAAAAAATAGTGCGGACGGCTTGGATATAGACTACGCAAAAGGAGAGATAAGTAATAATTATTTTAGTAGCAATGGCAATGACGGCATAGATATCTCCGGTTCTTCAATCAGTATTAAAAATAATACAATACTTGCATCAGGGGACAAATGTATAAGCGTAGGAGAGAATTCAAAAGAGCCGGTTATTTTTAATAATATTTTAAATGGATGTAATATAGGAATAGAATCAAAAGATTTATCAACCCCGGTTATTTTGAATAATGTCATTATAAATAATAATATAGGCATAAATGCCTATAGAAAAAAAGAGATTTTTGGTGGCGGATTTGGAAAAATATATAACAATATTATCTGGGACAATAAAGAAAATATAAAAACGGATGAATACTCACAATTCGAAGCTGATTACAACGACATTGAAACCAACTATTCAGGAGAGTATAACTTTTATGAAGAGCCATCTGAAAATTATTATAAACCGGGTTTAGAAAATTATCACGGTAAAGGAAACCGGGACATTCTAAAAAAATATCTTGAAATTAATCTTGAGGAAGCTCCGGTAGGGCTAATGTAAAACAAAAAACAACCAGAAATGCCACTATTTTTTAGTGGCATTTTTTATTTTATAAGCAAACCCATAGACTCCTAGGGCAATATATATGTATATGTACGGATTGACTGGTTGCCGGAAACGGGAATAAGACGCTACGCCTGTCGCCAGGACAAAATAATAAATTAAAAAAAGAAGGAATACCGCACTTATTCTATTGTCCTTGAAGCCAAATATCCAATAAAGCACACCAAACAAAGCGAATAAATTCAGTATCAAAAGTATTGCCTTGCCACCCAAAAATATGACCCCGCCAACTCCCCTATATTGTAGTACGGGAATTTTTAAAATATCTTTCCAGGAATAAAACCAAGTTTCAAAAACTACTCTTTGCTGTTCAAGCGGTGGATATATAGCAGCGGCTGTAGTAAAATAACTATCACCCAGAAAAAAAGGAATCATATTTGATAAATGAACCTCCATAAAAGCAATGGGATGAGCGGCAATGTACTTTAAAGTAACTAATTTTAGATCATTCATTTTTATGTCACCTATTTCTGCCACATTATCACCGACATTTAAATATGTCATCGTCAAATATTTTCTAAAAGCTACGGTTTTGCTTGCTGAAGATAAATCAAAAGTATTAAATAAAACTTTATTCCTTGCGGCCCAGGGAGAGATCAAAATTATAAATGCTGCAACCATCAACAATATGGCAACAAAATAGCGGAAAAAAGAGCAAAAATTTATTTTTTTAATTACTGCTAAGGAAAAAATTACAAAAACTAATAAAATAAATTGCGCGACCGGTCTCACATAATTAAGACATGCCAATAACGCGCCTGTCACAAGAAAAGCTAAAGGGTTGACCTGGCGGTTTATGAGAATCTTTTTTACAAAAATATAAACGCTAACTACCAATATAAAAGTAAACAATGTCTCGCTAAGCAACTGATTATTCCAATAAATCACAGCTGGTTCGCACGCATATATGGCCGCCGCTAACAGAGCTATTGATTTTTTTCGCAAGAGCAAAATACACAACTTATAAATAATAACTATAACAAAAAGCGCAAGTAAATCTTGGAATAAAACTGTGGGCCAGGCTACGGGAATAAAACGGTAAAAAATAGAAATAACAAAGGGATAGCCCGGCGTCCTAAAAAACTCATTCTCAAAAGGGGACGTTTCGTTTCTTGAAAAAACACTATGTTCAGATAGATTCTTTGCCAGTGTCAGATACTGCTCAGAATCCTCGCTGTTATGAGGATAAAAACCCTTATCTCCGAAATTATGTAAAATAAACCCAAAAAAAATTATGCGCAAAATGAGAGCCACCGCTAAAACAAGTAGCAAGCCTCTATTTTTCTTAATGAATTTTTTAATTCTAAGCATAATAGATGCTTATTTAAACTTCATTTGGGTTGACGGCACTTTGGCACCTCTACCAAAACCCAAAATCCACTTAATAAAAAATTTTGATATTGCTTTTATCGTATTCAAATCGTAAACGCCTATTTTATAAAAACGCCTCAAAATATATTTTGGACGAAAATAAAATGTTTTAAATGCTTTTTTATAAAATTCTTCCACTTTTTCCGAAGCAACGGTAGGCAATTCCATAATTGACTGAGAAAAATTATATTGGGTCCAATCCTCCGTTTTTAAATACCCCTCTTCTTTTGCCCAGTAGTACATTTCTGTCCCAGGATAAGGCGTGGCAATATTAAAAACCGCTAAATCAGGATCGAGCTCCACGGCGTAATTTAAAGTTTTTTGCATTGTTTCTTCTGTCTCTCCCGGATTGCCAAACATAAAAGCCAACCTACAATTAATCCCAACTTCTTTCGTCATTTTTACGACTTCCTCAACGCGTGGCAAATTTATACGTTTCCGAATATTTAATAAAATTTGCGGGTCAGCCGACTCAACACCATACATTATTTGATGGCAACCTGCCTTTTTTAAAATATCCAAAGTTTCTCTATCCACACAATCAACACGCGAAAAACAAGACCATGATATATTAACCTTTTCTGCGATAACCAGTTCACAAAATTCTTTTATATTTCTTTTCACCGCAGTAAAAGTATCATCGTAAAAAGATATTTCTCGAATTCCATGGTTTTTTTGTAATAATTTTATTTCATCTAAAAGACGACGCGCTGTAAAATATCTTATTCGCGGACCAAAGTTCTGATAACAATAGGTACATGTACCCGGGCAACCTCTCGTCGCTATAAAACCAAAAGCCGGCAATCGTTTGTATGCTCCTAGGGCTGGATGATACTTTTCCATCGGTAAAAGATGAGTAGGGAGAAATGGTAAAATATCCAAATCTACTAAAAATGGGCGTCTTTCATTATGGATAATTTGCTGATCTTTTTTATAAGATAATCCCAAAATTTCGCTCAAGGATTTACCGAAAACAAGCTCGTTCATAGCAAATTCTCCTTCATCACGAATAACATAATCTACAAAATCATTCGATAAAACCTCGTCAGGTCTTAATGTGGAATGGACTCCACCAAAAACAATTTTGCTATCTGGAAAAATTTCTTTACAAATTTTAGCGCTTTCCAAAGCATTATTTATAATTCTAGTTGTGCCGGTAAGACCAATAAAATCCGGCTTTTCTTTTAATCCTTCTAAACGCAGTTTCAACAACTCTGCCGTCAATTGTTCTGCACGCGCATCTATCATAATAACTTTTCGTGGCCCTTTTCCAAAAGAACTCCCGCAACTGACAATAAACCTATGGATGGGTAGCACGGATTTATAATTGACCATGCACTTATATTGTCTATAATCCAAGGAGGATTAATTAATAATACCTTCATAGCTTTAATCAAAAAAATTAAATTTTATAATACACCACAGGGCGCTAATAGCATCTTTCCAATTTATTTTTTTTCCCTCTTCATATGTCCTACCTGAATAGGAAATACCTACCTCATATATACGAAATTTATTTTTTGCAATCTTGGCTGTGATTTCTGGTTCAAATCCAAAACGATTTGATTGTAAAGTAGGACCTATTGTTTCTATTACTTTTTTTACAAAAACCTTATAACACGTTTCCATGTCAGTTAAAGTTAGATTGGTAAACATATTTGAAAGAAGTGTTAAAAATTTATTTCCCAATAAGTGCCAAAAATATAAAACACGATGGCTTCCTCCGCCAATAAAACGCGAACCATAAACAACATCTGCCCGCCCTGATAAAATCGGCTCCAAAAGTTTTGGATATTCCCCCGGGCTATACTCTAAATCAGCATCTTGAATTAAAAATATATCTCCGGTTGCCTCTTTGAAACCGCGTCTCAAAGCAGCGCCCTTACCCTGGTTCTTTTCTTGATAGAAAACCCTGTATCTATTCTCTAAACTCTTCAAAATATCACGCGTACTATCAGTTGAAAAATCATCAATTAAAACTGTCTCTTTTTCTATGTCCCCCAAATCCACAGCATCAATCCTCTCTAATATTTTGAGAATTGTTTTTTCTTCATTATAAATTGGAACAATTATTGATAATTTCATAAAAATATTATTGAATTTTATTCCATATTTCTTTTATTTTATTTAAATATTCTTCTTTTGTTAATAATATATTTTCTATCACTAGTCTAGCATTTTGCGCTAACCGATTGGCAAGCCCTCTGTCTTTTGCCAATCTTAATATTGCCTCCTTCAATGCTTCTTTATCATTTACCGGAACAACGAGCCCAGATTCTTCATTTTTTATTACCTCATCAGCCAGACCAACATCCGTCATTATAATCGGCAAGCCACAAAAAACCGCCTCTATCACAGCCCTTCCCCAACCCTCATAAAGTGACGAATGAACAAAAATATCTGCTTCTCCGTAATATTTATCCAAATTTGTTTGATATCCGATAAAAGCAACGCTTTCTCCAAGTTGTAAATTGCGAACTAAAAGTTGTAAACTTTTTTTAAGCCAACCCTCACCAGCAATAATAAGTTTTGCATTTGGTAGTTGCTTTTTTATTTCCGCAAACGCTTCTATAAGCTGTTTATGATTTTTAACAGGCACTAAATTTCCAACCGATAAAATAATAAAATCATTATTATCTTTCTGGGTTTTTATCAATTCTTTTCTTTCCGTAAAAATCGGAACAGTAGTAATATTTTTATTTATTTCTTCAATTGATCTTCTAATTCTTTCACTAACAACACGAACAAAAGTCGCTCGTCTTAAAATAAATTTTCCCAAATACCATCTAAAACGATTTAATAATCTTTCGTTTTTCCAATATTTATTTCCATACAAATCACCATGAAGCTGAACTTCCAGCCCAATTTTATATTTTTGCGCTAAAAGCCAGCCAATAAAACCCGTCTCAAACGGATCTTGAGATGTAATCACCCACTCATCTTTTACGCTTAAAATTTTACTCCCTATATTTTTTGCTTTCAATAAAGCAGCTAATCTATTACCAGAAGTCGGATAAACGAATATATTTTTATCCAGATTGTTTTTTTCCCCTGATTTACCCAAAATAATTATATGTAGCTCGTCGCAAATAGAGCCGTAATCCCTCATTCGGCCAGCTGAACTTGAATTTTTGTCTAAAATTGAACCATCTAAGCTCAACATTAAAATCTTCATAATTGACAAATTGGTCTTATTATATTAACATAATATAATTATATATTCAATGTTTATATGAATAAAACACCGCATAATTGCCTAAATAACGATAAAATTTTTATTATAGCCGAAGCAGGCAAAAATTTTATACAGACAGAAAATGGCCGTCCCATATCGGAATACCTGGAAAACGCCAAAAAACTAGTACTGGAAGCTAAAAAAGCCGGAGCTGATGCCATAAAATTCCAAACGCATAATGTTTACGATGAACAGCTTGATATAAATGTGATTTCATCACATTTTAAGAGTTCTGACCGCTATTCATGGGTAACTCGTAATACACTTGCAACGCCCATGGAATTTTGGACGGAATTAAAAAACTTTTGCGACAAAATCGGAATTATCTTTTTTTCTACGCCAATGTCAAGAGGCGCAGCAAAAAAAATTAATCACTTAATACCCTTTTGGAAGGTGGGATCAGGCGATATCCTAGACTTTGTAATGCTCGATTATCTTGCAGACACTAAAAAACCAATTATCCTTTCGTCGGGAATGAGCACACTTGAAGAAACCGACTTAGCAATTAATTTTTTAAAAAAACGAGGTGCAGAAATACATCTTTTGCATTGCGTTTCCAAATATCCGTGCGCGCCCGAGGATCTAAAATTAAATACAATCCCCTTCTTGAATGAAAGATATGGCATTAGAACCGGATTTTCCGACCATTCTTTAAATATTACTTCCGTGCTTGTAGCGGTTTCTTTAGGTGCCAAAATAGTTGAAAAGCATTTTTCGCTTGACCGGAACCTGTGGGGCTCTGACCATAAAGTTTCACTAATTCCGAAAGAGATGGCAGAACTTGTAAAAAAAGTGCGGAGTTTAGAAAAAAATCATCAGCTTAAAGAAAAAATCGCTACACTATACAAAAAAAATATTTATGAAGACGAGGGAAAAGATCTACAGGAAGGCGAAGCTGTTTTTAGGCCACTTTTCAGAAAATCACTTATTATCGCCTGCGATATAAAAGCTGACGAAAAAATAACTTCTGAAAAAATATATGCTATGCGACCACAAAAATATATAGAAGGGCTACCGTCTGAAGATTATGAAAAAATTTTGAATAAACCTGCATTAAAAGATATAAAAAAATATTGTCCAATAAGCAAAGAATTAATAACTTAAAAAATATTTGCGCTTGGCGCAAATATTTTTATATATTCCTAAAATATTCTATTGTTTTTATTAATCCGTCTTCCAAATTAATTTGCGGACTCCAATCTAATTCTGCTTTTGCCAATTCAATATCCGGCTTACGCTTTTGAGGATCGTCTTTAGGCAAAGGAGTAAAAATAATCTTTGAGCTTGAACCAGTTAATTCTATTATCTTTTTGGCAATTTCTAAAATAGTTATTTCATAAGGGTTCCCTAAATTCACCGGACCAATAAAATTCTCCTTATCCATCAAGCTCTGAAGCCCTCTGATTAAATCTAATACATAGCAAAACGACCGCGTCTGCTCGCCTTTCCCATAAATCGTAATATCAACATTATGAAGCGCTTGAATTATGAAATTAGAAACTACACGCCCATCATTTGGTGCCATCATTGGACCATATGTATTAAAAATCCTTGCTACTCGTATATCAATTCCATATTGACGCCTATAATCAAAAAATAAAGCCTCAGCCATTCTTTTACCCTCGTCATAACAAGCACGCGGACCAATGGTGTTGACATTGCCTTTATAATCCTCTTTTTGAGGGTGCTCTAATGGATCGCCATAAACTTCTGAGGTTGAGGCCTGTAAAATTCTTGCTCCATATTTTTCGGCAAGATTTAAAAGATTTATTACTCCAATTGTATTAGTTTTTATTGTATGAATAGGATTTGCTTGATAATGGACAGGAGATGCTGGACAAGCCAAATTATATATCAGGTCTATTTTCTCATCAAAAAAAACTGGGTTTACAATATCATGCTCAATAAGCTTAAAATATTTATTTTCTAAAAGTTCTTTTACGTTATTCTTTTGACCCGTAGAAAAATTATCAAGGCAAATTATCTTGTTGCCCAAATCTAAAAGCTGACGACATAAATGACTACCAATGAATCCGGCTCCTCCGGTTATTA
This sequence comes from Parcubacteria group bacterium CG10_big_fil_rev_8_21_14_0_10_36_14, assembly GCA_002772895.1. Classification (NCBI taxonomy): domain Bacteria; species Parcubacteria group bacterium CG10_big_fil_rev_8_21_14_0_10_36_14. Next base: position 72,108 of record PFCS01000050.1, read on the forward strand.
AAATAGTTCTCATATTTATATATTATATATATAATATTAAAAAATCAAGCTCTTCCCCAAAAAATCCCTTATTCATAATTGTATAATTTATAATATTATGTTAAAATAAGTAAATAAATTAAAATAACTTAACAATTAAAAAATAATTCTATGTTATCACGTTCACCCCTCGACCTATCAAGGGTAAGCAAAGAAAACATTAATAAAGAAATTTTGCGTCTTGGCATCATCGCAGAACTTGATGCCGTGTCTCTTTATGAACAGATGGCGGCAATAACAAGCAACGAAGACTTAAAAAAGATACTTCTAGATGTCGCGAAAGAAGAAAAAACTCATATTGGAGAATTCCAATCCTTACTACTGGGCTTAGACGAAGAGCAAGTAAGAGAGCTGGAAGCAGGAAAAGAAGAAGTTCAAAAAGAACTTGCAAAATAATTATGGATCTAAGCATTATTATCGTTAACTGGAATACAAGACAGCTCTTAGAGGGCTGTCTTGATTCTATTTATAAAAATACTCATAATATTAATTTTGATATATTTGTAGTTGATAATGCATCGCACGACAACAGCGCAGAAATGGTTGAAGAAAAATTCTCACAAGTGCATCTTATAAAAAATAATAAAAATGTTGGTTTTGCTACTGCAAATAATCAAGCGATTCGTCAAGCAACAGGAAAATATATTTTAATTTTAAATCCTGATACGCTTATTTTAAGTAATACCATAGAACATGCCTTAGAGATAATTAAAAACTATCCTGAAATCGGCATTCTTGGGCCAAAAACCCTAGATAAAAATAAGAATATACAAAAGACTGTCCGCCGTGATCCTAACATTTTGAGTCAATTATTTTTCCCCTCACAAATGAAAAAACTATTTCCAAATTGGGGCCCTATTAAAAAATATTACTTTAATGATTTTGACTATGATAAAGAGTCTCTTGTCCCACAATTACAGGGCTCTTGCTTACTCATAAATCGCGAATTATTTCAAAAAATAGGATTCTTTGATGAAAAATTTTTTATTTGGTTTGAAGAAGTTGATCTTTGTTTACGTACACGTAAAGCCGAGTATAAAATTTTGTATTCTCCCGATATAGAAATAATCCATTATGGAGGAGAGTCTTTCATGCAAATCAATACTATAAAAAAACAAGCTCTATACTCCCGTTCTATGCTTTATTACTTTTATAAAAATAAACCAAAATGGCAATGGTTTATTTTGCTTTTATTCAAACTACCCATTATAATAATAGATAAGATTATTAAATAATACATCTTATGTTAAAAAAACATCCGTTGCTCTCAAGCTTGTTATCATCGTTTTTACTGGTTACCTATGTCTTTCTCGTAAGCTTGCTATTAAATAGTGGCACAGACCTATTCGGTAAAACATCAAATGTTTTCACAGCTCTTATGATGCTCTTACTTCTGGTTTTCTCTGTTCTAATCTGCGGGCTTTTACTTTTAGGTGGTCCGATCTATTTATATTTTGAAAAAAACAAAAAAGAAGCGTGTAGGATGCTTCTTTCCAATGTTATTTTCTTGGCTATTATTTTAATAACCACATTATCTCTGCAAATTATTTTCTAATTGATCAATCGTCATCTCTTCATTAAAGCCGGAAATAAACTCTCTGGCTTTTTTAGTTTTTGCAGTATAGCTTGTCGTACTACTTACCGTACGACAAATAATTTCTTTGATTTGTTCTTTATTGTTATATTCAAAAAGCTCTCCCCTTTCCTCATTTTCCCCGATGAGCTCTGTGTTGCCACCGGCACGACTAACCGCAATCGGCGTGCCACACGCCATTGCTTCCAGGATAACATGACTTAAACCCTCATAAGCGGTATTCAAAATAAATAAATCAGCTTTCTGCATTCTATCAATAACTTCGTCATGGCTTAACCTGCCTAATAATTTTATTCTATTCTGTAATTCGTGATTCATGATTCGTGATTCGTAATTTTTGTATTCCGGTCCGTCTCCAATAATTTCTAAATCAACATTTGGAATATCCTTCACAATATCAATCAAGGTATCAAATCCTTTCCATGGCATCAATCTTCCGATCGATAATATTTTAAATTTATTCCCTAATTCCTTATTCCTGATTCCCAGTTCTTTTATATCAAATGAATTATATACTACCTTTATTTTTTCTGGATTTATTTTCCATCCATTAATTAAAACTTTTTTTAAATAAAAACTTGGTGTGATTATTTTCTCCGCGCGTCTTGCTACCCAATTCTGTATTTTTTCTAAAATCTGTATTTTTAATGGATAATTTTCATTTAAAAATGGATAAAAACTATCCAATAATGGCATCTTATCTTTTAGCTCTGGTACTTGCTCTGCCTGCTCCCAAGCATAATCCCCCACTACCTTTAAAGCTAATTTCTTTTTTAAAAATATATTTGCCAAGGTCGCGGGCAAACCAACACTAACAGAATCCTGCATATAAATCAGATCTGAGTTTCTGCCCAATTTCAAAACCTGTAAAAAATATGCCAGGTGCCTTATGGCAACAGGTAACTTTTTACTAACGCCCGTAACAACCAACTTGCCATCTTTAATATTTTGATTGGAATAGGTTAAGATACGAACTTTATGTCCACGCTGACTCAACTTCTCGCCTATCAATTTTGAATATGTTGCCGGTCCGCCAATCTCTGGCGGATAAATCCCTGTTGCAATTAAAATATTTAATAATTTTGGTTTTTGATAAATATTATCTATTTTTTCAACGCTCACATCCCAAGAAAAATTTCTTCTTGCGTTGATTTTTGCCAATTCGATCATTTCTTTTCTTTTTTCAGATGACATTTCAAAAATCTTAACAATCGCGTTTGCTATTTGTTCGCTACTACTCGGTTCAATCAAAATGCCTGTTTTCCCATCTTCTATGACATCAGGAATTCCGCCAACCCGTGTCCCAATAACAGGTACGCCACATGCTTGCGCTTCTATAAAAACAATGCCAAGCCCCTCTGCCAAAGAAGGACAAATAGAAACATCGCCTTTCGCGAGCACGCAAAGCGCCTCTTTATGCGATAAATTTCCTAATAGCTTAACGCTATTTTCTAATTTTAATTCTTTTATTTGATTTTCAATTTTTTCACGTAAAGGCCCATCACCAACCAAAATTAATTTTGTATCGGAATATTTTTCTAAAATTTTTGGCATTGCGGCGACCAAGTTTTTATGGTCTTTTTCCCAAGATAATCTGGCAACACAAACAATATCATGCTTTACGTCGCCGATTTTTAAAACCGGCTCTATTTGCGTAAAGTCAACCCCGTTTGGCACAACCTCTATATTTTTCGCGCCAAGTCGCTTTGCTCTATCTGCCAAAAAGTTGCTGATTGCTGTTATTTCGTCAGGTGAACGATGAATTCCTTTCCATAAGATCGGCATTTTAGACCAAATCTTTGCATCCAAATCGCCTGACTGCAAGGTTAATATCCGTTTTACATTAGATACTGCCTTTTTCGCTCTCCAAAGCGCTAAACCGGCATATGACTCCATTACAGCATGAATAATTTGTGGATTATATTTTTTTGCCTCAAGTGGCGCCAGCCAGATATAGCGAAGCTTATCCCATTTATTACCCTTGCCAATACGAATAATTTTATATTCGCCCGTATCTTCTCTATCCGGCAAGTCAGAACAAAGTTTCGCAGTAATAACAATAAAGCGATATCTGTTTGATAATCGCTCTACCACTTCTTTTACAAACCGCTCGGCGCCAGACATAAACGGTTCATAAAAACAAGAGAAAATAACTATTGTTTTTTTATTTTCTGATTCCATTTTATTTATTATAATAACTTCTCCACCATTCAACTGCCTTTTTTATACCTTCTTTAAGAGATGTTCTTGGACTATATCCCAAAATATTACGGGCTTTGGTAATATCCGCGATATAATGAGTTACCTCGCCAACCTTAGATTCTTCTACTGTCATTTTAACTTCTTTTCCAAGCGCTTCACCGATTAAGTTTGCCAGCTCGATTAATGTATGACCTTCACCAAAGGCCAAATTGAATGTCTGATTTTTTACCTCTCCGCTTAATAGCTTCTCTATGCCGGCAATAATACCATTCACGCAATCGTCAACATAAGTAAAGTCCAATGTCTTATCTTTTCCGAAAACGACAATTGGCTCTTCGTTATATATTTTATTTATAAAAAGTGGCATAACACGTTCCATTCTTTTTATATCTGCGTCATATCTGCCATAAACATTGCTAAAACGAAAAACTATATAGGGAAGATTATAACATTTGGCATAAGAATATATTAGCGCTTCGCCAGAAATCTTGCTTGCCGAATATGGACTTTCAGTAAAAGCAATGTCAGTTTGATTTTCATCGGTCGTATAACGCTGAATGTCTCCATAAACCTCTCGGGAACTTGAAAAAATAATTGGTTTATTGTTCTGTCGCGCATATTCCAAAACATTAAAAGTAATCGCAATATTATCCATCGCTCTTTCAGGATATTTCACCAATTCATGAACTTTCGCGTTTGCCGCCAAATGAACTACCAAATCAATATCGTCAGGATATTGAACATTCCCAATTCCATCTTTAAAATTAAAAAACCTGCCAGATAAATCCTGCATTACATATGGAAATTTATCAGTCCATGTATTTATTCTTTTATCTACGCCAAAAATATGATGTCCTTTTTCCTGTAATTTTAGCGCTAAGTTTGTTCCAATTTCACCACTTGAGCCGGTAATAAGTATATGCATATTATAGAGGAGTTGATTTTTTTAATACTTTACTATATCATTTTAGTATATTTATGTCAATTTAGCAAATTATGAAAAAAATATTATATATCGTCACAATACCCGACTGGGGTGGAGCACAAAAGTATGTTTTTGATTCGACATCTTTTGGTTTTGACAAATCTGAATTTGAAATTACAGTTGCTTATGGTCAACCTGCATTTGATTCAAAAATAAACTTAATGGAAAAATGCAAAAAATCAAATATCCCTTATCACCAATTCAAAAACCTAAAAAGACAGATATCCCTCTACGATTTACCAGCAATTTGGGAAATAAAAAAATATATAGAAAAAGAAAAACCAGATCGTATTCATCTAAATAGCTCAAAGGCTGGAATCGTCGGCTCTTTTGCAGCTAAAATATCAAATCATAAACCACAGGTCTGGTATACGGTTCATGGTTGGGCATTTTTAGAGCCAATGGCTAATTGGAGAAAAAAGCTTTATATTTTTCTAGAACGTTTGGCTAGTAAATATCGTGATAAAATAATTGTTCTTGGAAAAAAAGAAAAAAAAATTGCTCTAGAATATAAAATTTGCCCAGAAGAAAAAATTGAAGTGAAAAACCATATCTATTGGGGCGGACAGTCACTATTGGAAAAAACAAATGCATTAAAAGTGCTTAACCTTCCTCAAAACAAAAAAATTATCGGAACGATAGCAAATTTTTATCCGGCAAAAGCTTTGCAGAATTTGATTGAAGTTGCATCGAAAATAAATAATCCAGATATAATTTTTACAATTATTGGAGATGGGCCGGAAAGAAATAATTATGAATTACTAATTACAAATTATAAATTACAGGATAGATTTTTATTATTGGGGGAAAAAGATAACGCTTCACAGTATCTAAATGCATTTGACCTTTTTGTCCTTCCATCAATAAAAGAAGGCATGCCTTATGCGATATTAGAAGCGATGCAAGCAAAACTACCCATTGTCGTAACAGAGGTCGGGGCTGTCCCAGAAATGCTAGAAAATTACCCGAACAAAACCATAGTTCCTCCGGCTGATATAGAAAAACTGACAGAAGCAATAAAGAAATATTTATAAAATCAGCCCCGAATGGGGCTGATTTTTATTTTTTTAATCCTATTATTTAAATAAATCCGGATTTAATTTTTGCGCATTACTAAACGCTTCATAAGCTTTTGTTTCATCTCCTTGACGACGGTATGCCAATCCAAGCCTTAAATATAAATCAGCCGAAGGGTTCTGCTCTATCGCCAAGTTACATAATTTTATAAAATAACCATCTTCCTTTAATTCTTCAGCTAAACCGGCAGCATACAACAATTCATTTGATGACTTCCAACTATAATTTTTATCTATTGCTTTTTTAATATTTTCCCACATCAATGGCTCTTCGCCTTTTTTTTCATATGCAAAAGCTAAGTACCAATAAGATTCGGGAACTCTTGGATCGAGTTCAATAACTTCTTTTAATATTTTTTTCGCGCCATCAGTATCGCCCTTCATAAGCTTTACTTTAGCCCATGTATAATATATCTGCTGTCTTTTTGGAGATAGTTGGCTTGCTTTAATAAAAAAACTTTCTGCGCTATCTAGGTATTTTGAGTCGCTTGAAGCAAGTATCATATCTATTTGACCTGCTAAAATATAATCATATACGTCTTTTCCACCTTCCTCAATTTGCTCTAAAAGATTTTCCCTGGCAAATAAAAGTGCACTCTTATAATCTGGATTGGTAGTTAGGATGTTATCATTTACCCTCGCTATTCTTTTTATCATAGAGCTTCGGATATCAAATATAAATGGAGTATCCATTGATAAAAGCTCCTTATAAGCGTCTGCCCCAAGTTTATAATTATTAACAAAAGTAGATTCTGCCCTAATAACTCCTGTCGCTACTTTATAAGTTTTTATTGTTGTTCCAAACAATAATATAAAAAACACTATCAAAAAAAATCCGGTAATAGCAAAAAAAGCGCTATAAGAAAATTCATATTTCGGCGAAATGTCAGATCTCTTTCCTGCTATCAAAGATAAAAGAAGCCCAAATGAAAAATAAATTAAAAAATACGAAGCGGGATGTTCAAAAATAAAAAGATTCTGAATAATATAAATGCTAAAAATTATAAAAAAGAAAATTACCATGTGCCGATCTACTTCTATCTCTTGACCAATTAAAATACTTTTTGAAGTTTTATTAAACAATTTTCTTCTCCATGCAATAAATAAAGACGCTCCACCAATAACATAAAGCCCAAAATAAGCAAAAAATCCAATTATTCCTCCCATAGAAAGAGTATCAAATAAAATGCTATGGCTTCTATCAAACCAAGTTTCATAATAGGAGTGTAATAACGATTCCGGGTTATAGTGACTATTGAAAGTATAATAAAAATTTTCCAATCCAATACCTAAAACAGGCATTTCTTTAAATGTTTTCCAAGCAATCTCCCATGCAATCGCACGAGTTCTTCCGGTTCCTTCATTTAAAGAGATATTAACTACGCTCCCAATTACAGGTATATTTTTAACAGTATCTGCATTCCGGAAGATAATTAAAAAAGTAAAAATTACAATGCCTATTAATAGCGCGCCAATACCCGCTCTTCTTATATTCTTAGTTTTGGCAAAAATCGCATAGCTAAAAATAACAGTTAAAATGCCAAATAAAATAGCAATATCCGCGCCTCGACTGCTCTTGGAATGCAAAATAATAAATGCCTCAAGAATTGCTATTATTAAATAGACAATTTGCCAAATTTGTTTCTTTTCCTTAAAAGCCAATAATGACGCAAAGAAAATATGAAAAAGAAAATAACTTCCAATATAAATAGAATTCCCTAAAGTTCCCCAAACACGTCCTCCGATGTTAGCGTATAGATAGACACCTTCTTTTGTATATTGAGCAGCAATAACAAACACCTGCAATAAGCTTACGGCCAACAAAACGTCCAATGCGCGCTTAATCTTTGGCCAAGCATCAAAAACAATAGATACCATAATCGCATAAGCAATAAAATGCCAAACCACGAATACGCCTGTCATTCTCTCAAAATTACTCCAAAAAGCCCTTCTAAAATCAACTCCAAAAATCGCTGATAATAATAATGACAAAGCATAAAAGCCAAACCAATATAAAAGCAACGTTTTTCTTGGTCGAAATTTTTTAAAATTAATCACCAAAAGAAGCAGATAAACTACCGCCATGAGCTGAACCAATCCTTGAAAATATAAAATCTTTCCTACAATAAAAGGAAAAATACTCGTACTTACAAAAACAAAGGGCATTAAAAAACTTAAATATATCAGCCCTTCTAATATAATTAATAGAATTTTCTCAACCCTTTTATAATTAATCATAGATAAAACATTATTCAAAAATATAGCCTATCCTTCCAATTGCTTTAATAACGCTTCTCCTTCGGACTTTAAAGATGGATCCAAATTTATTAGTTCTAAAAGATATTCTTTCGCTTGACCATAATTCTGCAATTCAATATAAACGTTCACAAGCATTTTAAAATTCTCAATATTCTTAGGATCAGATGCTCTTCTTAATTCATAAATATTGGCAATTTGTTTTAATTCGCACTTACTATCTCTAAACTTTTCACACAAAGACGCGACTTTAATTGACTCGCTTTCTATTGTGCCAAAAAATCCTAAATTCATAGATTTTTTAAATTCTGTATATGCATCACCTTCTTCTCCTGCTGTTGAATAGGCAATCCCCAATCGCCAATGAGCCTGACCGATACTCTCATCAAGAACTAATGCTTTTTGTAAGATACTTACCGCATCATCAATTTTATCCAATAAAAGATAAGTTGTCCCCATCTGAAACATAACAGGCTGGCGCTTTGGGCTGACCTGTAACGCTTTATTGTAATAATCAAGGGCTTTTATAAAATCATTATTATCTTTAAAGATACTACCCTTTCTTAAATAAAGGTTCCCCAACAAAAATAAAGAAGAAAAGTTTTTTTCTAAATTTTGATTTTTTTCCAAGACTTCTATTGCCTTATAAATTTCCCACTGCCTTAACTCTATATCATCTTTTCCATTGCCCAAAAAAGAGTTATTACTAAAAAGAAGATCGATGTCATTTCTATAAATAGGAGTACTCAAAAAATTTTCCGATAGACTCTTCTTTTCTTCAAAATTTTCAGTATATCTAAACTTTATAAAATCAATTCCCGCATAAAGTGGTTTGATATTAAAAAAATAAATAGAAAGTACGGCTGGAAGTAAAAAAACAAAAAACCATGCTTTTTTATTTCGTAATTCATGGCTTGCGACCTGCAAATCATTATTATTAAAACAAAGATAAAAGAGCGCAAGCATAAAAAATATCATTATGTTTACCGAGGGCGAATCAACGGAAAAAAACATATAACCAGCAAGGCCTGCCAAAAGTCCAAAAAGAGGGGCATTTTCTTTTTTAAAATATCCTTTCTTTAAAAACGTAATACCTGAATAGACAAATATCGCCAAGAATATCATTAAACCAAAAATGCCCGTCATAATAGCAACATCTATAAATATGTTGTGTGCCCTGTCTGAGAATGTCTCGTTTACTCCATTTATTAAAAAATGCGGATCATAATATTTATCAAAAACATAATCAAAATTTTCCATCCCCCACCCCAAAAACAATCTCTCTTTAAAAGGAGAAAGGGAAATCTTCCATAATAATAAGCGTCCCTTTATTGAGCCATCCATATCGCTTATAGAAAGCTCCGTAAGACGATTAAAATTTATCAATTTATTATCTCCGATATTCATCTTGGATAGCCCAAAAATACCAAAAAGAGATATAATAAAAATGATAAAAATACTTAAAATAATAATTTTTTGCTTTTTTCGCGCTATTAAAAATAAGTATAAAAATATAAAAAATATTCCAATAACAAACCCTACGAAAGCCGCACGCGTTCCTGTATAAAATAAAATTAAAGTAAAAAAAGATGCTCCAACTAAAAATATCCAACGGTATCGTTGTTCTTCAATAAAAAAATAATAAATCGATAGAAAAACCATAAAAAGCAAAAAACCAGCAAAAAAAATAGAATTGCCAGTAGTTGACATAACACGGTGTTCGGTAGAACTCTTCATGCTCGTCTTGTCTATATTTATTTGCGGATAGAGACGCTCAAAAAAACCGAATATTGCCATTGCAAAGCCTACGAGTAAAATAAAAAATATAAGTTGTTTTTTTTCTTTTTTAGTTCTAAATACAGTAATTATATAAAAATAAAATGCTAATAAATGCAGAAGTGTAAAAATTCCTCGCATTCTTGAAGGTTCTCCCCAGAAACTTTGACTCCAATTAACTCCAAAAATTGACGAAACAAAAATTATTCCAAAAAATAATAAAATTAATTTTGTTAATAGATCGATTTTTGGCCTATAATTTTTATAAAAAATCATTAGATAAACAAAAAACGGAAGAACTATTTCTATTACTACCTGGAAATAAATCATCTTACCGAAAACCGTTCCAAAAATTGTTTGGGAAATATAAACCAAAGACGCAAGCAATGAAATATAAACGCCTAATTTTATTATTTTAATTAAATTTTGTGAACTTAACATAAAAAGTAGTCACAAACTAATAATAAGTTAATCAAGTAGCTGTTTATTTATTATTTTTATAAATGTCTCTCCCTCTTCTTTATAGCTTGCGTCAAGTTCAATAGTTTTCCTAATTAAACCTATCGCTAACGCATACTGCCCCTCCATATATCTTGCAGTTGCTTCCTGCGCATACCATTCGGCGTTATTTGGTTCAATAGCCTGCATAGCCTTGTATAAATCACCCAAAACTCCATAATTTTTATTATCCAAAAAATATTGATGGCACTTCTCAAATAAAAACAAAATTTCATTTTTTTCTGACGAACGATATCCCAGCTCTACCGCCCTTAACATCCAGTCTATTCCATCTTTATCTTTTTCATCTACCAAGAAAATATTTTTTGCCCCCTCCCAATAAGAAAGTGGCGCGCTTGGTTCAAGGTTTATCGCTTCTTGATATGCTTTCTTTGCGCTCTCAATATTATCAGAGAGAATATAATATCTTCCTAAAGCAAAATAAATATGTTGCCTTTTTGGAGAAAGTAACAAAGCTGTTTTAAATTCGTTATCTGCCAATTCAAAATATTTTTTATCTTTTACTGACGCTTCGCTATAAAAAATGCCCAAAAGCATATGACTATATGCATTATTCGGATGCTCCGTAATATTTTTCTGCAATTCTGATATTCCAAAAAAGACTTCTTCATTAGAATAAAAATCGCCATTGATTCTTAAGTCAGTAATTATACTCTTCGCTAGATCATCCCGCCATTCTTCTTTGTACGGATTAAAAATACTCATCGCGCTCTTATAGCCTGCGATATCATTCTTTTGCCCCACTTCATATAAAAGTGTTGTTTGTCGTAGCTTTATGCTCGCTAACAAAAGTCTTATGTTTACAATCCATCCAAATATTAAAATAAAAATTATTATTCCAATCAAGTACGTAAAAGGAATATTTCTTTTTTTCCTCCCATCACCTTCTTCAATCCCTGAAATAAAACTTAAAACAATAATAAATAACAACCATGAAACCGGAGTATCAAAAGCAAAAAGATTCTGCATAAAATAAGCTGCGCTACCGCCAAAAATAACCGCGCGTTCAGATAATCCAAAAATGTTTTTCTTTTTTTGTAAAATATAAAATCCTGCTCCAAATATACCGAGATATGATAAAACCCCAAGGATTCCACCATTTATTCCCATTTCCAAAACAACATTGTGTGGCTTGTCGAACCAAGTTTCATAATACGAATATTTTAATAAAACCGGGTTATAATATTTATTAAAAACAATATGAAAATTTTCTTGCCCCCAACCTAAAATTGGCTTTTCAGCAATTCCTTTTAAAGCTATTTCCCAGCCGAGAATACGTGTTTTACCAGTAGTCGTTTCCAGTGAAATATTAGTTATCCTATTTAACGCCTCGTTTTCTTTTATAAAACCTTTATCTCGCAAAGAAAAAATTAAAACTCCCGAAAAAATAAAAATAATTAATCCAATAAAAACAGCTTTTCTTATTTTTTTATTTTTATTACATATACAAAAATACAGAGCTCCGGCAAATATCCCAAAAATTATTCCTAAAAATGCGCCTCGGCTTTGCGTTAAAAATATTCCCCATAATAAGATTAACGATATTGCAGTAAAAAACAATTTCAATTTCTTATCTTTATAGCTGAAAAATAAATATGCGGATAATATTAAATTTAATATAAAATAAGCTCCTATAAAAATCGGGTTTCCTAATGTGCCAGAGATCCTGTCGCCCAAATCAACTCCCCAAAATTTTATTTCGAAAAGTGATAAAACTGCAATGCCGAACATCGTAAGTGACACGCAAACGTTACATGATAAAAATCTTTGCCATTCTTTTTTTTCTTTCAAAAAAGAACTTAAAACAACAAAAAGTAAAAATATATGCAATAGATAAAACCAACCAGTAAAACGCTCCTCGTTTCCCCAAAAACTTTTATTAAAATCTACCCCAAAAACAGATGACAAAAACATAACGGCAACAAATAATCCAAAAGTAATTAACAATGCATTTTTTTTCGGCCGATAATCTTTATTAAAAATGGCCAAGACTAAATAAAGCCCAAAAATAACTTCTATTAAAAATTGTATTATAAGACCTCTGCCAAAATTAAAAGGAAAAATCGTCATTGGAGTAATGATAAGAGGGGTAAACGCCAATGAATATAATAAAATTTTTATAATTTTTGTAAGCCGGTTAAAAAACATATAAATTTAAGATTTACAAAAAACAACTGATTTGATAGTGTTATTCTTCAGATTCTTTTACATCTACTTGTTTCAAAAAGTTTTCTCCTTCATCTCCAAATTTAGGATCTAAAAAGATTGCTTGCCGGGCATACTGTCTGGCCTTTTCATACTCTCCAATCTCCAAATATACAACTGCCGCATTAGCCCACCATCTTGGGTTTTCTTTATCTTCTGAAATTATTTTTTCATACACAGGCGCCATCCTTATATAATCGTTATATCTTCCTAAAACTGTCACATATAAGATAGCATCATCAATACTTTTTAGCGCTCTCCCATTATCTACCGCTGTTGACATAAAAGCATATGATTTTTCATATTCGCCTTTTGCATCATATAAAATAGACAAAAACCAATAAGGCTCCATAATCTCCGGATTTTTTTCTACCATTTTTGTTAAAATTTCGATTCCTTTATCAATATCTCTTTTTTGGTAATATATTTGCCCGAGCAATATGCCGGCAACTTGCCTATCCGGACTAATGGCTTCGGCCTTTTCCGCTTGTATCAAGGCTTTATCCACGTAGCCTGAATCAACATAGATACCCATAAAATTATACATCTGCGCCAAACGATAACTATAGGAAAAATTATCTGGGTGTTTATCGTTAGCCTTTTCTAAGCCGTCTATAGCAACCGGCAAAATCTCTCGCATTACAACAACGGGTATTCTGCCTCCGGCATCAGCTTTTATTATAATATCTGAAAGATATTCCCAATTTGCAAATTGATAATACCCATCAAGCTTTCCCAACTCTTTTATGTGTTTTATTGTATTATTATAATTATTTGATTTTATTGCATCGCTCGCCTGGCTCGTATGATAAGAAGCGCGTACGGTTCTAAATCCTATAAGCACCAAAGAAATAATAATTATTAAAAAAAGCGGGGTTACTATTTTTTTAAAAAGACCGACTGAAAATTTATTTTGACTCAGAAAATATTCATTATAATAAAAAATTATAAACCCAAAAATAGAACACATCACAAGCCGAAGCTCATTGGTTTCAAAAGCAAAAAATATATGTCCGGCATAAGCAATAATTGCCGCGCCCAAAACTATAAAAATCCAATTATCTTCTATATTCTTTCTCCCGAGCTTATATAGCAAAAATAGAGCGTAAAGAAATATGCAAATATATAAAATTCCGCCAATTACCCCGGTTGTTGCAAAAACCTCTAAAAATTGATTATGAGGCTTATCCATCCATGTTTCATAAAAAGAAAATTTTAGAAGCGTCGGATTATAAAATTTGGAAAAAGCATAAGAAAAATTTTCCGGTCCCCAACCAAAAAGCCACTTACTAAAAAACGCCTCTATTGCTATTTTCCAAGTTATAAGCCTTGTCACGATCGTATCCGAATGTAAAGAAAATTTGGAAAGTCTTAATAGTAAACTATTATTTAAGGCCATGTATCCGGCAAAACCGACTAAAAGTCCAAAAACAATCGCAAGTCGAGAAAATATTTTTTGTTTATCCTTAAACGCTTCATAAATAAAAAAGATTCCCAGAAAAAGAGTGGCAATTGCCAGTGAAATAATAGAGCCCCTGGTTTGCGTCAAAAATATTCCCAAAATAAAAACAAAACAAGCTACCAGCCATAAAATTCTATTCTTTGTTGTTTTTTCTTTTATAAAAAGAAAAATTGATAAAAATATGTGGGGCAAAAGATAACCGGCTAAAAATATTGAATTTCCTAAAATTCCGGAAAACCTATTGAGAAAGAAAACTTTTTCTCCTTCTTTGGGAAAAAAACTAATTCCGTCGGACATTAAATCATAAAATACAGAAACCATTGTCACAAAAAAAGCGGAAATAACCATAAGCTTTATAAAAAAAATCCACTTTTCTTTATTGTCTAAAAAAAAGATAATTGAAATAAGCC
>PFCS01000051.1:0-2260 GCA_002772895.1 Parcubacteria group bacterium CG10_big_fil_rev_8_21_14_0_10_36_14
TTACGTTACCAGACCCTTCGTTTGCGCCGGCATAGAAAAATTTTGTATTCTGAACTTTGATTGTTTCGCCATTCCCGCTATCAATTTGAAGCGCACCCCAATCACCAGGCGCAGGAGAAGTATCGGAAATATCTATCGCTTCACCATGTTCATCATCACGAAAAGTTGTGAAAATAACCGGATTGGAAACAGAACCATTTATTTCCAAGCTTCCCTCAACATGCATGCTAATTGGAAAATTCATCCATCCACCCCATCGCCACCTACCAAACTTTATTACAACACCTTCTGGGATAATTAATTTTGCGCCGACAGGTATGCGAGCGCCATTTAGGTCGTCAACATAATAAGTTGTATTTGCGTCCAATGTGACGGTTCCTTTTATTTCAGGAAGATCAATCCGTTTTGTATAATCTACCTGCCCTTGAGTATTATTATGATCTTCATAAATCAAACTCTCACAAGATAAATAATTTTTTGGCGGTTCTTGTGGCTCTGGTTCTGGCTCAGATTCATTCTTATCATCCAACAAAATTTCGGGTTCAAAATAATGCTGAATACCTGGATCTTCCTGCGCGGCATTTGTATTTTGTGGCTGACTTGCTTCTCTTAAAATAAAATCGTTCTTATTATTATCTGTATCGTAGGCATTTCCTTCAAATTGATTTAGCCCGCCTTTTATCATTGATTCTGAAGTTGAAGAGGCGTTAGATTTTCTTTCAAAACTTCCTCCCTCCAAAAGTTCGGCAATATCAATTTCAAACGTTTCAGGTGAAAGCCAATCGTCACCACTCTTTTCACCATTATAATATGCTACTTTATCGCTGATTGTGTTTTCTTCTCCGTTTATTATAAAAATATTATCACGAACTAAAAAAACAGTTCCGCCGACGCCAGAAAGCGATATTGTACTCTGTACCATATCGGCGGGCATAGTAGTACTCGCAGAATAATTTTTATGCACTATTAAATAAAAACTATATTTTTTAATTTTTGCGTCTGATAGAAAATTTTTCTTTTTAAAGCTCGCCGAACCAGAACCACGATATTGCAATGACCAACCGTCAAGCGAAATATCATGATCGTTTGGATTATATATTTCTATAAATTCATCACTCGCCGTTTCTCCGTCAATCTGTATTTCGCTTATTAATAATTTATCTTGTGGTGTTTCGGGCTCAGGTGTTAGTTCCGGCTCTGGTTCAAATTCAAGCTCGCCTCCATCATCCGGCGGAGTTTCGGGTTCTTGTTCATCTCCATCATTCGGCGGGTTTTCAAATTCGGATTCGTCTCCTCCTTCCGAAGGGGAATCTAGAGGGGGTTCTGACTCTTCTTGAAGTTCGCTATTTTCCTCTGCTTGCGGTTGCGGTTTTGAGCTTCCACCAGCAGAAGACCAGCCTGTATATGTAGAAGCTTCCGACTCTAAGCCGGCTCCGCCTACGCCGTCTTTTTGAAATAAACATCCACGTTCAAAAAATCTTGCCTCTTCTTCATATGATTTAAAAACGCTGTAATATTTTGTATCTGGCGATATTATCATAAGATGCGCGTATCCTTCTTTCAGCATCTCGGCATTTACAAGTGTATCGTCTACATAAATATAGCGAAGTAATCTATTATATTTATCAGTTTCGCTTTTATCTTTTTCCAGACGAACATCTTTTCCTAAGACCATTAATTCCATTTTTTGTTTTGCTTCTTCAAAACAATCTTCGCCACGCTCCGGCGTGTCCATGCCGATTAAACGAACATCCTCTCCGCTATTTAATGTAATTGTATCACCGTCTATTACCCGACTAACATAGTAATTACCCCCATCTTTATTCTTCGTGTCCGATATATCAGTGTAGGGTTTCGGGAATCCTACAGTTTCTTTTAGCGAATTATCAATGGTATTTAAGGGAGTCGCGGGGGCTTCTGAAGGGATAGGAAGATGTATTGAAGGAGTGGATTCTTCCCCGTCATTGCGCGGAGGCGTACTCGCCGACGTGGCAATCTCATCATTTACCGCTTCATCGGCTTTTGTACTTTGCGGGAAGAGGGCTTGAGCAAATTCTACTGCCGAATTATATATTTTAGTCAGTTCGCCAAAAGGCGACCAAATTGTGTTTGTTGTGGCATTCTGTTTTTTTGTGATTTTTTGCGGAAGCTTCGCTTGACGTTCAGCTTCTTCAAAAAATAATTGAATTGCGCCGGCGCAAGAGATTACCGCCTGCTTCGAGAGACGTTGCCAGTAAGCGATGAGAATTTGAGGATCATC